>NZ_RZSA01000219.1:0-7788 GCF_003998075.1 Mesorhizobium sp. M2A.F.Ca.ET.037.01.1.1
GGATGAAGAACTGCCGGGGCGACGACGCCAGGCAGCAGCCCTATTCCGGCGTCGCTTACGACAGCGGCGCGATGTGCAATTCGGCCTGTCCGCTGATGTTTGCCGGCGGCATCCGCCGCGTCGTTGGCGAATGGGCCTATCTCGGTGTCCACCAGATCACCACGACCTTCCGGCGTGAAAAACTGCTCTACCGCACCACCTATCGGATCGTGAACGGCAAGAAGAAGATCATCGGCACCAGGGTCGTCAGCCGCAAGAATGCCGGCAGCTACAAGACCTATGAGATGAGCAAGGCGGTCGAGAAACGCCTGTCGGCCTATCTGAAGGAGATGGGCGTCGAGCAGGGCGTGCTGGATGTGATGAAGACGACGCCCGCCAGCGACATCCGGCAGATCGAGCCCGACGATATGCTGGAGATGAAGCTCGTCACCAGCCTCGATTCGCTCGATCTGTTGACCGAAAAGAGCATGTGCCTGCGCAATCCCGTGCCGGCGAATTGCCGCGAGATGCCGTCGAACGCCAAGCCGGCCGAGGTCGCGAAGGTCGAAGCCGCGCCTTTGCTCGCTGCTCCGGGCACGGCGCCCCGGCCGCGGGTCCAGGAACAGGACATGCGCTTCGTTGTCGTTCGCGGCAGCAACCCGCTCTGCAATCCCGATTGTCCGGAATGGATTTCGGCGGAAGGCACGATCGCCGCAGGCACGGCCGGCAAGCTTCGCCAGCTGCTGGATACGCTCGGCGGGCGCAGATTGCCGGTGGTCGTCAACTCGCCAGGTGGCGATGTGCAGGCAGCGCTTGCCGCGGGTCGCCTGATCCGTGAGCGCGGGTTGGATGTCGCGGTCGCCCGAACCGCCTTTCTCGATTGCGATCCGGGCGAGGCGGGGTGCGAACCAGCCGAAGGCCTCTACAGCGGTCTCACCATCGATGCAGGCGCCCAATGCGACGCCGCCTGCGCGATGATGATCGCCGGCGGCATCAGGCGCCTCGTCGGCGCCGATGCGCATTTCCTGGTGCATTCCATGGGCATGGAAGAGAAGGTCAGGGCGTATCTCGACGAGATGGCGATCGGCGCGGGCTTTTTTGCCGCCATGCAGTCGGCGCGGTTTGCCAAGCACAGGGAACTCAGCCAGGGCGAACTTCGCGAATTCGGGCTCACGACCGGATCGCAATCGGTGGATGCGCTGACTGGGGCAACCATCTGCAACTCATCGCCGAAACGGGACAATTGCCGAGTGCTGCCGGCCGCCAATGCCGAGGCCGAGGCGCCAGCGAAACTTTAGAGCAATTCCAGGAAAGTGTTCACGGTTCTCCGTCCGGAATTGCATAGACAAGGAGAGAGCCCGGCACTGGCCATCGAGGCAGGTTGAGGCGGGCAGGGCGGCGCCGCTATCCTCCTCGCGCGATTTGCGGAACGGAGGATCGGCGATGAGCGCGGAAATCCCGACTTTGTACGAATGGGCCGGCGGCAGCGAGGCGCTCAACAGGCTGACACGCGCCTTCTACGACAAGGTGGCATTTGATCCGATCGTCGGCCCCGTGTTCAAGACCATGTCGTCGGACCACCCGGCGCATGTCGCCGCCTTCATCGGCGAGGTCTTCGGCGGGCCGAAGACTTATAGCGAAGAGTTTGGCGGCCATCGCGAGATGGTGATGCATCATCTCGGCAAGCACCTGACCGAGGAGCAGCGGCGGCGCTGGATCAATCTTCTGGCCGACGCGGCCGACGAAGTCGGCCTGCCGGACGACCCCGAGTTCCGCTCCGCCTTCATGGGCTATGTCGAATGGGGATCGCGGCTGGCGAAGATGAACTCGAATCTGGGCGAGACCTGCGATCCCGCGACCGAGCCGATGCCGGCCTGGGGCTGGGGTGTGCCAGGCGGGCCATACAAGCCGCCGGCCGGAAAATCGTAGGCCCAGGCGCGTTTTCCGGGAACGCAATCCGTCGCCGACGGAAATGCGATGGAGAAATCCGGCAAAGCTTCGAAAACGGCAGGTTAGTGCTCTTTACAGAGGGCCCGGAAGCTTTTAGGAAGCGCCTGCGCCGAACAAGCGCATGCACGGGCATAGCTCAGTTGGTAGAGCGGCGGTCTCCAAAACCGCAGGTCGTAGGTTCGAGCCCTGCTGCCCGTGCCATTTCCTCAAAAGGAATCGTCTCGCTTTCGTTTAGGTTCCGGACGGAACCGCCTCATACTTTTGCTTGAGTTGTATCGGCGGCCAGCTTGTCGAGGGTGATAGGCAGGTCGCGTACGCGAATACCGGTGGCGTTGAACACGGCGTTGGCAACGGCCGCGGCCACTCCGGTCGTACCGATCTCGCCGATGCCACGCGCCCCCATGGGCGTGCGCGGGTCGGGGACATCCGTCCACAGCACATCGATCTCCGGCACGTCCAGATGCACCGGCACATGATAATCGGCCAGCGACGTGCTCATGATCCGGCCGCTCCGCTCGTCCAGCAGCGTTTCTTCCGTCAGCGCCATTCCCAGTCCCATGATCATGCCGCCCTTGAACTGGCTGGTGGCGGTTTTCGCGTTGAGGATGCGCCCGCAATCGAAGGCGCCGACCAGGCGATCGATCCGGATTTCCCCGGTAACCTCGCTCACGCGCAGCTGACAGAAGATGGCCGACGTGCTGTGCATCGAGAATTTGAGCATCTCCAGCGGCGCGCCGCTTTCGCCCGTGACGCTGATCTCGTCGCGCCCGGAGCGGCGAAAGATCGAAGCGAAGCTCTCGTACCGCGAAGGGTCGTCGACGCTGCGCAGCCCGCTGTCGGCGAATTCGACCTCGCCCACCCTGAGCCCCGCCAGCGGTGTGTCGTTGCCCGCGTGGCGCAACAGCTCGGCTGCAAGCTTGCCGCTCGCTGCACTGATAGCCGCGCCGAGCGAGGCTGTCTGGGACGATCCGCCGGCGAAGCTGGCGAAGGGCAGGCTGGAGTCGCCGATAGTCACCGACACACTGTCGAGCGGCAGCCCGAGCCGGTCCGCGGCGTGCTGGCGCTGCACGGTCGCGGTCCCCATTCCCATCTCTTGCGCGGCACTTGCGACATGCGCGCGACCGCCAGCGTCGAGGGTGATGCGCGCGGACGTGCCGGGCATGCGGGCGAAAGGGAAGGTTCCGCCCGCGCAGCCCATGCCGATCAGCCATTCCCCTTGGCGCCGTGCACGAGGCGCGGAGGCGCGCACCACCCAACCAATACGCTCGGCACCCATGTCGTACGCGGTCATCACGGCGCTCTGCGAATGGGGAGCGCCGCTGATCGGATCACAGGAAGCGACGTTGCGACGCCGCAACTCGATCGGGTCCATCCCGAGCTCATGAGCGAGTTCGTCCATCGCGCATTCGATCGCGAAAGTTCCCGGAGCCTCTCCGGGAGCACGCATGAAAGAGTTGGCCACGAGGTCGAGATCGACATGGTGCTGAACGATGTCGAAGCTTCCGGACGCATAGAGCGATCGCCCGGTGAGGCTGAAGCCTTCGTCGCATATGCTGTGCTTCGGCTTGGTGGCATAGCCATGGTGCAACAGGGCGGTGAGTTTTCCATCGGCACCGGCCCCCAGCGCGACGCGCTGCTCGGTCTGGGTGCGGCCGCCGACAAGACGGTGCATGCTCGCCCGCGAAAGCCTGACTCGCACCGGTCGCCCGGCGAGCTTCGCCGCGGCGGCGCCGAGGATCTGATGATCCCACATTCCCTTTGCGCCGAAGCCACCTCCGACGAAGGGTGAACTGACGAAGACATCCGCCTCTTTCAGCCCGAACACCTTCGCCAGGGACCCCGCCGTTGCGTGGATCATCTGCGTCGTGTCGTGAACGATCAGCCTTCCGTCCTGCCAGGCGATCGTAGCGGCGTGCGGTTCGATCGGATTGTGGCTCTGCCACGGCGTCCTGTAGACCGCATCGACCTTGTACGCCGCTTCGGCCAGCTTCTTTGAAGCGTTTCCCTTGTCGACCCGGTTGCGTTCGATCAGGATCGAGTCCGGCGTGCTTGCAACTTTCTTGCCGTCCTCGAACCGCGTGCGTGACGGCTGGGCTTCGTAACGAATCCGGACCAGCGTGGCGGCATGTTCGGCCTGTTCCCGGGTTTCGGCCAGAATGACGGCCACCGCCTGTCCGTTCCACCGGATTTCGGCGTCCTGCATCACCGGAAGCGTGTGGTTGCCTGCCGCCTTCAGATTGGTGATGCCGATCGCGGGAGGCACCGACATTTTCGGCGCATTGCGGTAGGTCATCACCAGCTCGACCCCCGGCGCGGCTTCAGCGACGGAAACATCGAGCTCGATGATCTTGCCGCGCGCTATGGTGGAATGGACAAAGGCGGCATGGAGCAGGTTCTCCATCGGCACCTCGGCTGCGAAGCGCGCCGCGCCGCGCACCTTGTCGGGACCGTCGACGCGTGGCTGCTGGGTTCCCAGCGTCGCGCGCTTCTCAATGATCGGATCCGGCGTGCCGCCGGGCAGCCAGCTTGCGGGAACGCGGCCCAGCACCGTGCGGACTCCGCCGACGAGGGCATTCTGCAGCTTGCTCATGCGGGATCTCCTGCCAGCGATTCAAGGACGGCTGCGATCGTGCGCTGCGCCAGCCCGATCTTGAAAGCATTGCCTTCGAGCGGCCGCGCCTCGGCCAATTCCTCCTCCGCGGCGGAAAGGAAATTCGCGCGGGTCGCCGGCAATCCGCGAAGCGCCGCCTCCGCATGCGTGGCGCGCCATGGCTTTGCGGCCACGCCGCCAAGCGCGATCCGAACCTCGGCGACCTTGCCCTCGACGACGTCCAGGCCAGCCGCCACGGAAACCAGTGCGAATGCATAGCTCGAACGGTCGCGCAGCTTGCGATACTCGGAATTCACCATTGCGGGGGTCGCGGGCGGAAGCTCTACCGCGGTGATCATCTCCCCGGGCTGCAGGACACTCTCGATTTGTGGACTGGCGCCTGGCAAGGCGTGGAACTCGGCGAGCGGCACCGTTCTCTCACCTGCGGGGCCGGCGAGATGCACCACCGCCGAGAGCGCGGCAAGCGCGACGCACATGTCCGAGGGATGGGTTGCCACGCAGTTATTCGACGCACCCAATATTGCGTGATAGCGGTTGAAGCCGCCGATGGCGTCACAGCCGCCGCCAGGCTGCCGCTTGTTACATCGCGCCCCGTCCACATCGTAGAAATAGGCGCAGCGTGTCCGCTGCATAATGTTGCCGCCGACCGTCGCCATGTTGCGGATCTGCGCCGAGGCCCCGGCCAGCAAGGCGCGCGACAGCATCGGATAGCGTTCGCGGATCAGCGGTTGCGCGGCTAGAGCGCTGTTCTTCATCGATGCGCCGATGAGCAGCGCGCCGCCATCAGCTTCCTGGATGTCGGAGGTGAGGCGGCTGACATCGACCAGTTGCGAAGCGGAGTCGACATTCTGCCTGAGCAGATCGACAAGGTTCGTGCCCCCGCCGACGAACCGTGCGCCGTCGGCAGCAAGCGCCAGGGCTTCCGCACGGTCATTCGCGATGTGAAATGCAAAGGGCGTCATGCCGGCTCTCCAGCAAGCATTTCCTCGATCGCTTCGACAATGCCGTTATGCGCACCGCAGCGGCACAGATTGCCGCTCATGCGTTCGCGGATTTCCTCGCGGGTCGGCCGGACCGGGCCTGCGAGATCGGCAGTGACGTGACTTGGATCGCCGCGCCGCAACTCCCGCGCCATGGCGATCGCCGAGCAGATCTGGCCCGGGGTGCAGTAGCCACACTGGAGGCCATCATGTTCGATGAAAGCCTCTTGCAGGGGGTGGAGGCCGCCGTCTGGCCCTTGCAGTCCTTCGATCGTGCGAACATCGCGCCCCCTTGCCTGTGCCGCCAGCGTGAGGCAGGACAGCACCCGCTCGTCGTCCAGCAACACTGTGCAGGCGCCGCAGGCACCCTGGTTGCAACCGAGCTTCGTGCCGGTTAGCCCAAGGCGTTCGCGCAACATGTCGAGCAGCGACACGCGCGCATCGTCTGGAACGGGATAGTCGGATCCGTTGATCATGATGGTCACAGGCGTCTCCATTCAGGGACCGGCAGCGGAACGCCGCCGAGCCACCATCATGATAGTACGAAAATCGTATTATTCAACTTTCGTATCTGCGATTTTCTCGGTAAGGCGGATCAACTCCTGTCGTTCGCTGGCGTTTAGCGACCTGAGCATTGCCATGCAGGCGTTGCGATAGCCGGCTTTTTGATCGCCGACCACCTGCACGCCCTTTGCCGTGGCGGTAAGGGCTACCGTCCGGCGGTTCTCTTCCGGCCTGCGGCGCTCGACCAGTCCCTTGCGCACAAGCCTGTCGATGGCCGAGGACATGGTCGTCGGCGCGACATCGAGATAGCGGGCGACGTCCGCCGCCCCGCATCCGGCATTGTCGCAGATGAAGACCAGCGTCTGAGCGTCGAGCGCGTTAAGTGCGTTCTCCGCCGCCGCAACGGCTTCGGCTACCTTGAACCGGCGCGTGAAGCGTTCGAAGGCAATGGTAAGCTGCTCAACCTGTTCTTGCGTCGGCTCAGTCATCGCTCCAAGAAAGCATGCCACAGGCATGGATGCCAAGCGATGCGCGGCGATACCGCCTGGCCGCGTCCACATAACGCAAAACCCAGCCCGGTATTTGAAAATGGCCGGGTAGCTTGCCATATAGGGAAAATTCGGGCATAAGCCCCGCATAGCCGGGACGGGACGACTGGATGGTTCCGAGGCGGCGCTAGGACATAAAGCGGACCCTTGCCACTTGCGTGGATTAAGAATCGGTTTTATGTAGACAAGACAGACACGCGACGCGTGGAGCTGGGAAGCCGGCTTTACGCGTCTGATTTGCGTGGGTGAAATAGCGGCGCTGATTCGCACCGCATGGAGCCCAGGCGGCACGTCCCGGCCAGCGGGATCATCCAGGAGGCCCGGCCAACGGGTCTTGAAAAACAGGCGGCACATGGCTTCGAAAACCACTAATCCCTTCACCTTTCTCCAGCAGGTTCGCGCGGAGACGGCCAAGGTGACATGGCCTTCGCGGCGCGAAACCATGATCTCGACCGTGATGGTCCTGGTGTTCGCGGTGATCGCGATGCTCTTCTTCTTCGCAGCCGACATTCTGATGGGCTATGCGATCGAGTGGATCCTGGGTCTCGGGCATTAATTCGGCGGTTTACGGAGAGGTCGGGAAATGACTGCGCGCTGGTATATCGTCCACGCCTATTCGAACTTCGAGAAGAAGGTCGCCGAGGACATTGAGAACAAGGCCAAGCAGAAGGGCCTGGCCGGCGAGATCGAGCAGATCGTGGTGCCGACCGAGAAGGTCGTCGAGATCCGCCGTGGCCGCAAGGTCGATGCAGAGCGCAAGTTCTTCCCGGGCTATGTGCTCCTGAAGGCCAACCTGACGGACGCCGTGTTCTCGCTGGTCAAGAACACGCCGAAGGTCACCGGCTTCCTGGGCGATTCCAAGCCGGTGCCGATCACCGAGACCGAGGCGCAGCGCATCCTGAACCAGGTCCAGGAAGGCGTCGAGCGGCCGAAGCCCTCGGTCACCTTCGAGATCGGCGAGGCGATCCGCGTCTCGGATGGTCCATTCGCGTCGTTCAACGGCGTCGTCCAGGAAGTGGACGAGGAGCGGGCCCGCCTCAAGGTGGAAGTTTCGATCTTCGGGCGCGCCGTGCCCGTCGATCTGGAATTCGGACAGGTCGAAAAGGGCTGATCCGGTTAGCCGCGCCGCAAGGCGTCGGCACAACCCGCGCCGCAAGGCGTCGGGATCCGCGCCGTAAGGCGTCGGGGCGGTCGCTTAAGGCGCCGCATGAACGGG
>NZ_RZSA01000021.1:0-16302 GCF_003998075.1 Mesorhizobium sp. M2A.F.Ca.ET.037.01.1.1
ACAATGGACGGCGTTTCGGTTTTTTCCGACCATATCTGCGAGCTCGGCGAAGGCCCGAGCTACGATCCCGCGACCGACACGCTGTTCTGGTTCGACATCGTCAACGGCAAGCTTCTGGAAAAGCCGCTCGCCGGCGCGCTGAAGGTGCATGACCTCGGCGTCATGGCCAGCGCCATCGCCGTCATCGACGCCGATCGCCAGCTCATCGCCACCGAGATCGGCCTGCAGGTCCGCGACGTGAAAACCGGCAGGCTGACGCTGCACACGCCGATCGAGGCCGACAATCCGGTGACGCGATCCAACGATTCCCGCGTCCATCCCTGCGGCGCGCTGTGGACCGGCACGATGGGCAAGGGCGAGGAGAAGGGCGCGGGCTCGATCTACTGGTTCTTCAAGGGCGAATTGCGCCGGCTGTTTTCCGGCATCACCGTCTCGAACTCGATCTGTTTTTCCCTGGACGGCACGATTGCCTACTACACCGACACAGCGACCGGGCTGCTGATGCGCGTCGCCTGCGATCCGGCGACCGGCCTGCCGGCCGGCGAAGTGAAGGTGTTCGTCGATCATCGCTCCTCGAAAGGCTATATCGACGGTTCGGTCGTCGACCGCGACGGCGTGCTGTGGAACGCCGTCTGGGGCGGCAAGGCGGTGAAGGCCTATGCGCCGGACGGCACGCTGCTGCGCGAGATCGCCATGCCGGTGACGCAGGCTTCCTGCCCCGCCTTTGTCGGCGCGAAAGCCGATCGCCTCGCCGTGACCTCGGCCTGGAGCGGCAAGGACGAAAAACAGCGCGCTCTCGATCCGCAAGCCGGCATGACCTTCCTGCTCGATATCCCGGTCAACGGCCGCTTCGAGCCACGCGTGCTGATCGCATAAGACGGTTGAACAGTATCAGGCAATCGCCTTAGGCCGGTCGGTTTCCCGCAAGCCGGCCGCTGCGGCCATGCGATGGTAGCGCCTGATTTCGCCCGGAGCATTCGATGCCGCAGCCGACCCTCATCCTCGTCTACGAGCCGGAAAAGGCCTGCCTCGACCGCCTGTCCGCCGACGGATACCCGGCGGATCGTGCCCTGGAAATTTCGTCCTATCTGGCGCAGTCGACCGACCTTGCGCCCGAATTCGACTTGCTCGCCGCCGCCTGCGAGAAGCGCGGCCTCGCTTTCAAGCCTGTAGAGCTCGACGACGCGGTGCCGGTGCTGGCAAAGGCCGATCCCGCAACAACGCTGGTCTGGACGCTGACCGACGGCATTGCCTATTTCCGGGGCGGCGCTTCGCCGGCGCTGGCGCGGCTGAACGGGCTGCGCACCATCGGCGCCGACGATTCGCTGTTTGCGCTCTGCCAGGACAAGTTCCGCTGCGGCGCCGTGCTTGGCGCGCTCGGCCTGCCGGTGCCGCAAGCCGGCCTGGCGCGCAACGGCGAATGGCTGGTCGAGCCGCCGGCCTCGCCCAAGGGCTGGTTCGTCAAGCCGAAGCGGCTCGGCGCCAAGATCGGCATCTGGCCGGATTCGCGCATCACCGATCTCGGCCATGCGCTGGAGCTTAGCCGGCGCGTCTTTTCCCATTACCGCGACGACGTCGTCGTCCAGCCCTATGTCGCCGGCCGCAACGTGCGCGCGAGCTTCCTTGGGCTAAAGCCCGAAACCGGCATCGAGGCGCTTGGTATCTTCTTCGTCGATTCCGGCGGCGACTTCCAGACCATGGCCGACTCGATGGCGCTTTATGGCGAGACCGGCCAGGCCGCGAAGGATGCGGGCACCTATGTCGAGCCGGAGCTGGAGGCTGTCGGCGCCAGCCAGCCGGCGGCGGATCGAAAAATCCGCGCCATCGCGCAAAAACTGATAAGCGGTCTCGGCCTGAGAGATGTCTTTTCCGTCGACCTCAGAGTCGACGCTGACGACACCGTCCACCTCATCGAGTTCGAAGTCTGCCCCGGCCTGCCCTGCTTCGATTTTCGCGACTATTGCCGCAGGGAATGGGGCATGAGCCTCGCGGATGCGATGGCTGAGACGGCGGCCAATAGGCTCTTTCGCTAAACGCCCTCGACCAGCACGATCTCGCCGTCGGCCACTTTCTGGCGAATGGCGGCGGCGCGCTGGTATTCCGGCGAGTGGTAGCAGTCATGCGCCACGGCCAGCGATTCGAACTCGATGATGACGTTGCGGGCGCGGCCCGGCCCTTCGGCCTTTTCATGCTCGCCGCCGCGCGCCAGGAATTTCGCGCCGAAGCGATCGAAGGCGAGCTTCGCGGCGGCGACATAATACTTGTATCCCTCGGCGTCGCGCACATCGACGCGAGCGATCCAATATCCCTTGGGCATTGCGTTCCTCCTGTTTGCGCGCACGGAGCGAGGACCGGTTCCGAAAGTCGCTCCGGTGAGGCAGCTGGTGGTTTTTTCGAGAACCGGAGCGGAGCGTACTTAAAGTACGTGAGTACCGGAAGCGCAGAAAACGCGCCGGAGTAGAGTTTCAGAACCGGTCCTCAGGCCGACTGCATCTCGGCGATTATCGCCTCGGCCGCGGCGCGGCGGTCCGGCGCCTTGACGATCGGCCGGCCGACGACGAGATGGCTGGCGCCGTTGCGGATCGCCTGCGCCGGCGTAACCACGCGTTTCTGGTCGCCATGGTCGCTGCCCGACGGGCGGATGCCCGGCGTCACCACCGCCAGGTCGGGGCCGACGATGCGGCGCACCGCTTCGGCCTCTTCCGCCGAGCAGACGATGCCGCCCATGCCGGCATGCAGCGCCTGTTCGGAGCGCCTGAGCACCAGCGTGTGCGGGTCGTATTCATAGCCGGCGTCGATCATGTCCTGCTCGTCCATCGAGGTCAGCACCGTCACACCAAGCAGGCACAGATCGCTGCCTTTGGCCGCCTCGACAGCCGCTCTCATCGTTTTGGGATAGGCATGCAGCGTCAGCATCGAGACACCCATTTTGACGATGTTCTCCACGCCCTTGGCCACGGTGTTGTCGATGTCGAGCAGCTTCATGTCGAGGAACACTTTGGTGCCGCCGCTGGCGAGCTCCCGCGCGAAGTCTAGCCCGCCGGCAAAGGCCAGCTGGTAGCCGATCTTGTAGAAGGAAACGGCGCCTTCGAGCTCGCGTACCGCCGTCTCGGCCTCCTTCAGCGTCGGAAGGTCGAGCCCGACGATCAAACGGCCCCGCATCGTGTCTGCCTCCGCGAAATTGATCACACCTCGATCCGGGTCGACAGCATGCGCGAGGTTTCCATCAGTGTACGGCATAGGCGCTCCATCGATTGGTGTAGTCTGGCGTCCCTGAATTGTCCGTCCTCGGCGAAGGCTTCGTCGGCCTCGGAGACTGAGCATTCCGGCGTGATCACCTCCATCTGGCAGCGCACCAGCACCGCGCGCAGATGGTTGATGCAGCGTATGCCGGCGAACTTGCCCTCGGAGGACGAGCAGAGCCCGACCGGCTTGCCGGCAAGCGGCCTGAAGGTGCGGCTGCCCTCACGGCGTATCCGGCTCACCCAGTCGATCGCGTTCTTGAGCAATGGCGGGATCGAGCCGTTATATTCGGGCGTCGCGATCAGGACCCCGTCATGCGCCGCGATCTGGCGGCCGAGCCTGAGCGCGTTCTCGGGGATGCCTTTTTCCTTTTCGAGGTCCTCGTCCATGATCGGCAGCGGATAGTCGCCGAGCGAGATGCGCGTCACTTCCGCGCCCTGCACGGCCAATTCCTTCTGCGCCACATCGGCGGTCCGGCCGCTATAGGCGCCGGTCCGGACCGAGCCGGCGAAGACGAGGATTCGTAGGATCACTGCCATGGGCCTGCTTCGCCAAGGGAGTAGGGGAGTAAGGGAATAGGGCAGTAGGGATAGTGCGGAAACTGAATGTTCATTCCCTATTCCCCTACTGCCTTACTCCCCTACTCCCTTAACCCTAATGCGCCGCGCGGCGATAGATCCACAGCTGCGTCGGCGGGATGTTGCGGAAGATGAAATCGAAATGCTCGACGGTGTAGTCGCCGCGCCCCGCCGGGATCGGCGACAGCGGGCCGTAGGTCAGCTGCACGATCGGCCGTCCGGCGGGAATGCGGTCGAGCAGGCTTTCGATATAGGCGATGCGCTGGGCGACCGGGAAATTGAGCAGCGGCACGCCGGAGACGACCGAATCGAACACCATGTCGCGCTTCTCGCCGAGCGTGGCATTTAGATTGAAGGCGTCGCCCTCGATCACGTTGACGCCGGGATAGAGCCCGCGCAGATGGCGCACGAAGTCGGTCGAATATTCGACCGCGTAGAGATTTTCCGGCTTTACACCCTGGGCGAGGATGGCGCGGGTGATTACGCCGGTGCCTGGCCCCACCTCAAGCACGGGCAGGCCAGATCTCGGATTGACGATCGAGGCCATCTTGCGGGCGGTGACGGAACTGGTGGGGACGATCGAGCCGACCGTTTTCGGCTTGTCGATCCAGCCTTTGAAGAACTTCAGCTCGTCGTCGAATTTTTCCGCCAGCGCTTTGCGCAATCCGGGACTACGTGCCATCAGAGCTCTCCTCAATGCTCGCCCCCCGATCCGCTACTTAGCAGGTGGGTGGGACAAGGCAAGGCGTCAAGCTGGCATAAGATGTTGCTGACGCTTGGGAAGCGGATCGCCCTCCCAGGCCGTGCGCAATGCTGGCGTGTGACGATCAGTTTTCGCCGAACGACTCGAAGAAGTCCTTCATGCGGGCGAAGAAGCCGCTCGACTGAGGCGAGTTGTCCTTCGAGGAGAGCTGCTCGAACTCTTCCAGCAATTCGCGCTGGCGGCGCGACAGGTTCTGCGGCGTCTCGACCGCCGTCTGGATGTAGAGGTCGCCGACATTGGCCTGGCGCAGCACCGGCATGCCTTTGCCCTTGAGGCGGAACTGGCGGCCGTTCTGCGTGCCTTCCGGCACTTTCACCTTGGTCTGCGTGCCGTCGAGCGTGGTGACCTCGAAGGAGCCGCCAAGGGCGGCCGTCGTCATCGAGATCGGCACTTTGCAATAAAGGTCTGCGCCGTCGCGCTGGAAGAATTCGTGCGGCTTTACCGCCAGGAAGATGTAAAGGTCGCCGGACGGCCCGCCGCGCAAGCCCGCCTCGCCCTCATTGGCCAGCCGGATGCGAGTGCCGTCCTCGATGCCGGCCGGGATGTTGACCGACAGCGAGCGCTCCTCGGTGACGCGGCCCTGTCCAGCGCATTTCGGGCAAGGGTCCTTGATCGTCTGGCCGCGGCCCTGGCATTGCGGGCAGGTGCGCTCGATCGAGAAGAAGCCTTGCGTGGCGCGCACCTTGCCGTGGCCGTGGCACATCGAGCAGGTCACCGGCTGCGTGCCGGGCTTGGCGCCGCTGCCGGAGCATTCCGAGCAGGAAATGGAAGCCGGCACGTGGATCTGCGCGGTCTTGCCGGAAAAGGCCTCTTCCAGCGTGATTTCCATGTTGTAGCGCAGGTCGGCGCCGCGTTCGCGGCCGCCCGACGAGCGGCGCTGGCGGCCACCCATCATGTCGCCGAAAATATCCTCGAAGATGTCCGCGAAACCGCCGGCGCCGAAGCCGTGCGCGGCGCCGTTCATGCCGCCCTCGAAGGCGGCGTGGCCGAAGCGGTCATAGGCGGCGCGCTTCTGCGGGTCCTTCAGCGTCTCGTAGGCTTCGTTGATTTCCTTGAACTTGTGCTCGCAGGCATGGTCGCCGGGGTTGCGGTCGGGATGGAACTGCATGGCGAGCTTGCGAAAAGCGCTCTTGAGTTCCTTTTCGTCGGCGCCTTTTTGCACGCCCAGCGTTTCGTAGAAATCAGCTTTCATTTTTTCCCGCTGTCCGGATGCTCAATGTCTTCAAGCATTGTTGGCGACGTTTGCCGGCATGGCCTTGGATTTAGGAGCGATGTTTCCCGGATGCTAGTACCAAGCAGGCTAGCTCCGGTTTTTTCCGTCACTTTTTCAAGCAGGCCCGTACTTTTTCAACGAAGGTTGCAAAAAAGCCCGGCTTTGCACCGGGCTTTTGCACTTAATCGCCGTCAGCCGGCTCAAGCCGACTTCTTCTTGTCGTCGTCTTCGTCGATTTCCTCGAAGTCGGCGTCGACCACGTCCGAATCCTTGGCGGCATCCGCCTTGGCGTCGGCTTCGGCCGCTTCCTTCTGCGAGGCCTCGTACATGGCCTGGCCGAGCTTCATCGACACTTCGGCGAGCGACTGCGACTTGGCCTCGATATCGGCCGGATCGTCGCCTTCGGCCGCGGTCTTCAGCGCGGCGATGGCATCGGAGATCGCGGTGCGATCAGCATCCGAGACCTTGTCGCCATAATCCTTCAGCGACTTCTCGGACGAATGCACCAGCGCCTCGGCCTGGTTGCGGGCCTCGACGAGAGCACGGCGCTTCTTGTCGGCGTCGGCATTGGCCTCGGCGTCCTTCACCATCTTCTCGATGTCGGCGTCGGACAGGCCGCCCGAAGCCTGGATGCGGATCTGGTGCTCCTTGCCGGTGCCCTTGTCCTTGGCCGAGACGTTGACGATGCCGTTGGCGTCGATGTCGAAGGTGACCTCGATCTGCGGCACGCCGCGCGGCGCCGGCGGGATGCCGACCAGGTCGAACTGGCCGAGCAGCTTGTTGTCCGCCGCCATTTCGCGCTCGCCCTGGAAGACGCGGATCGTCACAGCCGACTGCGAATCCTCGGCGGTCGAGAAGGTCTGGCTCTTCTTGGTCGGGATCGTCGTGTTGCGCTCGATCAGTCGGGTGAACACGCCACCCAGCGTCTCGATGCCCAGCGACAGCGGCGTCACATCGAGCAACAGCACGTCCTTAACATCGCCCTGCAGCACGCCGGCCTGGATGGCGGCGCCGAGCGCAACGACCTCATCCGGATTGACGCCCTTGTGCGGCTCCTTGCCGAAGAACTGCTTCACGATCTCCTGGATCTTGGGCATGCGGGTCATGCCGCCGACCAGCACCACTTCGTCGATCTCGGCAGCCTTCAGGCCAGCATCCTTGAGCGCCGCCTTGCAGGGCTCGATCGTGCGCTGGACGAGGTCGTCGACCAGCTGCTCGAACTTCGCCCGGGTGAGCTTCATCGTCAGGTGCTTCGGGCCGGTGGCGTCGGCGGTGATGAAGGGAAGGTTGATCTCGGTCTGCGTCGTCGACGACAGCTCGATCTTGGCCTTCTCGGCCGCTTCCTTCAGACGCTGCAGCGCCAGTTTGTCGGCCTTGAGGTCGATGCCCTGTTCCTTCTTGAATTCGGCCGCCAGATATTCGACGAGCCGCATGTCGAAATCCTCGCCGCCGAGGAAGGTGTCACCATTGGTCGACTTCACCTCGAACACGCCGTCGCCGATTTCGAGCACGGAAATATCGAAGGTGCCGCCGCCAAGGTCATAGACGGCGATGGTCTTGCCGTCCTTCTTCTCCAGGCCGTAGGCAAGGGCTGCGGCCGTCGGCTCGTTGATGATGCGCAGCACCTCAAGGCCGGCGATCCTGCCGGCGTCCTTGGTCGCCTGGCGCTGGGCGTCGTTGAAATAGGCCGGAACGGTGATGACCGCCTTCTCGACCTTCTCGCCCAGATAGGCTTCTGCCGTCTCCTTCATCTTCTGCAGGATCATGGCCGAGATCTGGCTGGGCGACTGCTTCTTGCCGCCGGCCTCGACCCAGGCGTCGCCATTGTCGCCCTTGACGATCTTGTAGGGGACAAGCTTCTTGTCCTTCTCCGTCACCGGGTCGTCATAGCGGCGGCCGATCAGGCGCTTGACCGCGAAGATGGTGTTTTCAGGATTGGTGACCGCCTGGCGCTTGGCCGGCTGGCCAACGAGGCGTTCGCCGTCATTCGAGATGGCGACGATGGAAGGCGTCGTGCGCGCGCCCTCAGCATTCTCAATCACCTTGGGGTCCTTGCCATCCATGATGGCGATGCAGGAATTGGTGGTGCCGAGATCGATACCGATAACTTTTGCCATTGTTCTAGTCTCTCCTCTAAGCAGGCTCTCAGGACCCTTCAAAAGGCGTTCCGACGAAAGCCCCTGTTCACAAGAAATCCCGTCATGGTCACCGGTTTTCGGGGGCCGGGACGGCTGGGGCGTATATAAGAACAGCCGATACGGGGCGCAAGCATTCTGCGCAAGCTGTTCATTGTCTCGGCAAGGCTTTGGCAGCGATCCGCCGCGCGTTGGGGCGCGCTCGGCGCGAGCCCGCGCTATCGTATTGTTCCGACTGGCTTTTTTGGACGCGACGCCGCTGGCGGCGCCTGGAGCCGTCATCCGGTGAGGGTAACGCTCGCCTCGGGGGGCGTGACTTTCGGTCGCGAAAGGCCGGAAAATCGGCGTCTCGGCGACCTTTCACGCATCCGGCGGCTAGCTTGTCAGGGGAGCGCCTCGCGCTCGGGCAAAACCCTGCCGGGCGCGTGGCCCGGCAGGGCTCCGGACTTAGAGCCCGTTGTCCTTGAGGATCTTGGCGGCGTTCTCCTTGGTGATCTTCTCCGTCGGCAGCGTGATGGTCTTCTCGACCTTCTCGCCGTTGAGGAACTTGATCGCCTGACGCAGGCCCTCGGCGCCCGGCGTGACATAGGTGAAGGTCGCGGTCAGCTCGCCCTTGTTCACCATCTGCACGCCTTCGTTGGGCAGACCGTCGATGCCGATGAACTTGATGTCCTTCTCGCGCCCGACATCCTTCGCCGCGAGATAGGCGCCATAGGCCATCGGATCGTTGTGGCCGTAGACGAGGTCGATCTTCTCGTTGGTCTTCAGCGCGTTGGCCATGATGTTGTAGGCCTGGTCCTGCTTCCAGTCGCCCGACTGCTGGTCGAGCAGATACTTGATGCCCGGCTCCTTGTCGGTGAATTCATGGAAACCGTCATGGCGGTCATGCGCCGGCTGCGTGCCCATGCCGCCCCAGATCTCGACGACGTTGCCGGCGGCCTTGCCCTTGCCGCCCAGAAGCTCGACGGCATATTCGCCGGCAGCCCGGCCGATCAGCTTGTTGTCGCCACCGACGAACTGCGTGTAGTCCTTGGTGTCGACATTGCGGTCGAGCACGAAGACCGGGATCTTGGCGTCGATCGCCTGTTGCACCACGCCGGTGAGGCCGGCCGATTCCTTCGGCGACACCAGCAGCGCGTCGACCTCCTGGCGGATCAGGTTCTCGACGTCGGCGACCTGCTTTTCGGTCTTGTCCTCGCCGTCGGTGATGATCAGCTCGACTTCCGGATGCCTGGCGGCCTCGGCGATGATGTCCTTGTTGAACTGGGCGCGCCAGGGTTCGATGGTCGTCACCTGCGAGAAGCCGATCTTCCACTTCTTGTCCTGGGCAAAGGCATGGTTGCCGGACAGAATTGCGGTGGTCGTCAGAAGTGCCGCCGCGAAAGTGGCGAGCTTCAGCATTTCACGTCGTTTCATGGTCCTATTTCCTCCGGATTATAGAGACGAGGTCTCCTGTGACGGCCGCTTGGCCGCGGCCGTTTCCTTTTGCGCCGCCCGTCCGCCGGGCAGGCGCAGATAGCTTAAAATGTCGCCGGCGTTGCGCTCCTGAACGAGCACCGTGCCGATGATGATCGCCCCCTTCAGCACCAGCTGAAGGTTCGAATTGATGTTGTGCAGCTGCAGGATGTTGGACAGCAGTCCGAAGATCAGCACGCCGCAGAAGGTGCCGATCAGGCTGCCGCGCCCGCCCATCAGGCTGGTGCCGCCGATAACCACGGCGGCGATGGCGTCGAGCTCCAGCCCCGCGCCGGCATCCGGCTTGCCTTGCCGGTATTGCGCCACGTAGAGCGCCGCCGCGATGCCGGCGAGCAGGCCGGACACCGCATAGGTGGCGATCTTGACGCGTCCCGCCGCGATGCCGGAAAGCCTGGCCGCCTCCTCATTGCCGCCGATGGCGTAGACATAGCGGCCGAAGGGCGTGAAGCGCAGCACCGCGCCGTAGATCACGACCGCGCCGAGGAAGAACAGGCCTGGCATCGGCACGACGCCGAACACCAGCGAGCGCAGGATCTCGAACTCTTCCGTGGCGTTGGAGCCGGTATAGACCGGCAGCACCGCATTGTTCTGGCCGGCGGTCAGCCTGGCGATGCCGAGCGCTGTCACCATCATCGCCAGCGTCACGATAAAGGGCTGCAGGCGGCCGGCGACGATGATGAAGCCGTTGATGGTGCCGAACAGCAGGCCGACGCAAGGCGCCACCAGAAGCACGCCGAGCACGCCGAACTTGGTCTCGACCTGCGGCAGCAGGTACCACAGCGAGAGGCAGCAAAGGATCACGCCGACCACGCCCGGGATGACCAGCCCGCGCGTCGTGTCCAGCCGCACGTCGCGGCCGGCTTCCGCGCCGGCGCGGGATTTCTGGATGTTGAGCAGGATGAAGCGGGTGGCGAGTGCGCCGAGGCTGAGAGCCACCAGCGCGGTCGTCGGCACGCCAAGCGCCGCCGACGGCGTGATGCCCGGCACGGTGAGCAGCATGGCGCAGACGACCGAGCAGATCGCCATCAGCGAGCCGACGGAAAGATCGATGCCGCCGGTCAGGATCACCGCCGTCATGCCGGTGGCGATGAGGCCGGTGGTCGACACCTGGCGCAGCACGTCGAGCAGGTTACCGTAGGACAAGAAGATGTTGTTGCCCTTGGAGCTGATCGGCGAGCCGAACACGCCGATCAGGAAGATGGCGATCAGCCCCCAGTAAAGTTTGGTGCGGGAGACAAGGCTGATGAGGTTCATGCCGCAGGTCTCGCGGTCCTTCTAGGGGCGGCAAGCCGCATGATCGCCTCCTCGCTGGCCTCAATGCGGGACAGGATGCCGCGCTGGCGGCCCTCCGCCATGACCAGGATGCGGTCGGCCAGATGCAGAAGCTCGGGCAGTTCCGAGCTGATCACGGTGATCGCCAGCCCGTCGCCGGCGAGCTTGAAGATGAGGTCGTAGATCTCGCGCTTGGCGCCGACATCGATGCCGCGCGTCGGCTCGTCGAGCAGAAGCACGCGCGGCCGTGTCGCCAGCCATTTGCCGATCACCACCTTCTGCTGGTTGCCGCCCGACAGCGTGCCGGCGGCCTGCTCGATGCTTTCGCAGCGTATGCCGAGCGCGCTCACCGCCTCGCGCGCAAGGCCTTGCTCGCCCGAGCGCGAGCGCAGGCCGAAGCGCGCCAGCGCGCCGACCAGCGGCAGCGCGACATTGTCGGTGATCGAGGCCGTGAGATGCAGGCCTTGCGTCTTGCGGTCCTCGGTGACCAAGGCAATGCCCAGCCGGCGCGCCTCGCGCGGCGAGCCGATCTCGACCG
This sequence comes from Mesorhizobium sp. M2A.F.Ca.ET.037.01.1.1, assembly GCF_003998075.1. Lineage (NCBI taxonomy): Bacteria > Pseudomonadati > Pseudomonadota > Alphaproteobacteria > Hyphomicrobiales > Phyllobacteriaceae > Mesorhizobium > Mesorhizobium sp. M2A.F.Ca.ET.037.01.1.1. The sequence goes on from NZ_RZSA01000021.1 coordinate 11,219, forward strand.
GCGCGCCGTCGAGCTTGATCTCGCCGCCGGTACGGCCGCCGCCGGAGCCGAAGATCGCTTCCAGGATTTCGGTGCGGCCGGAACCCAGCAGCCCGCCTATGCCGAGGATTTCGCCCGCCGAAAGATCGAAGCTCACGCCCTCGATCACGCTGCGCCAGCCATGCCGGTCGGGCTTCGACAGCGACAGGTCCCTGACCGCGAGCACAGCCTTGCCGCCCGGACCGCGCTGATGATCGGAGGACGCCATAAGATCGCGGCCGACCATGGCCGAGATGATGGCGTCTTCGTTCAGCGCCGCCATATCGTTGGTCAGCACGTGACGCCCGTCGCGCAGCACCGTCACCCGGCTTGCCAGATGCATGACCTCGTCGATGCGGTGCGAGATGTAGACGATGGCGACGCCGCTTGCCGCGAGCTGACGGATGATGCGGAACAGTCGCTCGCACTCGGCCGGTGACAGCGCCGAGGTGGGTTCGTCCATGATCAGGATGCGCGCCGATTTCGACAGCGCCTTGGCGATCTCCACCAGCTGCTGCTCGCCGACCCTGAGCCGGCCGACCCGCGCTTCCGGATCGAGCTCGATGCCGAGACGCTGCAACAGCGCTTTTGCCGCGCGGCTGCTCGCCTTGCGGTCAACCACCAGCCCGGCGATCAGCTTTTCGCGGCCGAGGAAGATGTTGTCGGCGACGCTGAGCTCGGGGACGAGGTTGAGCTCCTGGTGGATGATGGCGATGCCAGCGTCCTCGGCGTCGCGCACACCGGCGAAACGGACCGCCTGGCCGTCGATGGCGACAGTGCCTTCGTAGTCGGTATAGACGCCCGAGAGGATCTTCATCAGCGTCGATTTGCCGGCGCCGTTCTCGCCCATCAGCGCATGCACCTCGCCGGGCCTGAGGTCCAGGCTGACATCGGACAGCGCGGTGATGCCGCCGAACCGCTTGGAAATGCCGGTCGCGCTCAGGACGACGGTCGGACCGTCGGCCGTCACGTCCTCCGTCGTGATGGAGCCAGCGCGCTGCATGACAAAGGACGGCCTCCCTCCGTCGTCTTCGGCGACTTGAACGCTAATCGAAACGTTTCGAACGTGTCAAGCGCCTATCTGTTCTCTGAGGATTGATGCATTTCAATTCTTGCGAAAAATGCCGGGTTTACGTAGGTTTAGCCAGATAAGGGCGGCTAAACGTTTCGAAAATGACGGCGTCAGAGCAGAAAAAACAGCGGAAATCCACGGCGCCGACCATGCTGCATGTGGCTGAGGCGGCGCGTGTGTCCGTAGCCACGGTCTCTGCATTGCTCAACGGTACCGCCACCGTCAGTCCCGAGCTTACGCAACGCATCGAGCAGGCGATCCGCGACATCGGCTACAAGCGCAATGCCATCGCCCGCAGCCTGAAGATGGGCACCACGCGCACAATCGGCCTCACCGTGCCGCACATCACCAACCCGTTCTTCACCGATGTCGTCTCGGTCATCCAGCAGGCCTTCGACCGCGCCGGCTATGCCGTCATGCTGTGCTGCACCGACGAGGATCTGAACACGCAGGACGAGCAGATCCGCCTGCTGCTCGACCGCATGGTCGACGGGCTGATCGTGGCGCGCGTCGGCGACGGCGGCCTTCTGAAGAGCATCGTCGAGGACACCAATGTGCCGGTGGTGCTGCTCGACCGCCTTTGCGAAGGCGTCGACACCGACGCGGTGGTGCTGGACAACCAGCGTGCCGTGTTCGACGCCGTCACCTATCTAATCCATCTTGGCCATCGGCGCATCGGCTACATCACCGGCACGTCCGACATATCTCCCATGCATGACCGCATGATCGGCTATCGCGAGGCGCTGCAGGCGGCCGGCCTGCCGGTGGCGGAGGAACTCATACGCTCCGGCAATTTCCACGAGATCGACGGCTACAACGCCACCATGCAGCTCTTGTCGCTGCACGACCGGCCAAGCGCGATCTTCTCGGCCAACAACCCGATGGTGATCGGCACGATGAAGGCGATCCGCGACATCGGCCTCTCTTGCCCCGAGGACATTTCGGTCGCCTGCTTCGACGACTTTCCCTGGTCGGACGTGTTCGTGCCGCAGCTCACCACCGTCGCGCAGCCGGTGCAGGCGATCGGCGAGCAGGCGGCGAACCTCCTGCTCGACCGGCTGGCCGGCAACCGCGACGCGCCGCCGCGCAAGCTGGTGCTGAAGGGCCGGCTGATGATCCGCAATTCCTGCCGGCCGCTGGGCGCGATCGCGCAGAGCGTCAGCGCGTAGCTTCGAGAGCCTCTGCGCACAGCGCCTGCAATCTCGGGAAGATGCGGCTGCCGCCGGTGATCACCCGCGTGCCCTGGCCGAGCACCGTCTTCGGATCCGCTCTGAGCACCGTGCCGCCGGCCTCTTCGACCAGCAGCATGCCGGCGAGGCAATCCCAGGCGTTCATGTGCTCCTCGACATAGCCGAGCAGCCGGCCGGACGCCGCATAGGCGAGCATCAGCGCTCCGGAAGCATTGCGGTAGAAGACGCCGCCCTCCGCCATGATCAGGCTGATGAGAGTGACGACATTCTTGGTCGAGGCGCGGTTGGACAGCCCGGTGCCGACGGCGCCCTCGGAAAGCGACGCGGCATTGCTGGTCTTGATCGGCTTGCCGTTGAGGAAGGCGCCGCCGCCCAGGCGGCCGTAGAACGTCTCGTCGGTCGAAGGCTCATGGATGACGCCGACCACCGTCTCGCCGTCCTTGGCGCAGGCGATCACCACGCACCAGGCGGGAATGCCGCGCACGAAATTGGCGGTGCCGTCGATCGGGTCGATCACCCAGACATGGCCGGTTGTTCCGGTCACCGCAGCATGCTCCTCGCCGATGATGCCGTCTTGCGGATAGGCCTCGGCGATCGCCGCGCGGATGAACAGCTCGACCTCGCGGTCGGCTTCCGAAACCAGGTCCTGGTGACCCTTGCTCTCGACGGCCAGGTTGTCGAGGTCGCGGAAATATTTCAGCCCCAGCTCGCCGGCGCGGCGCGCCAGGTCGATGGCAAAATGCATGCGGTCGTCGAGATCTTTGGTCACGGGGAACTCTTGGCTGAGAGGGACATCTGCGCCCTTAACAGACCAATATGTCAGGCGAAAGTGACAGCGCGATCACGCCGCCTTGGACATCGATTTGTGCACGTCGGCGAGAATTTCGTAGGAGCGCACGCGCGCAGCGTGATCGAAGATCTGCGCCGTCACCATCAATTCGTCGGCGCCGGTGCGGCGGATGAAGGCGTCGATGCCCTGGCGCACCGTCTCCGGCGAACCGATGACGGCGCAGGACAGCGCCTGGGCAAGCATGGTTTTCGCCATAGGATCGAGATCGCGGTCGTAATTCTCGACCGGCGGCGGCAATTGCCCCGGACGGCCGCTGCGCAAATTGACGAAGGCCTGCTGCAGCGAGCTGAACAACAGCTTCGCCTCAGCGTCCGTCGGCGCGGCGGAGACATTGAGGCCGAGCATGACATAAGGCTTGTCGAGCTGCGCCGACGCCTGGAACCGCGTGCGATAAACCTCCAGCGCATGGTCGAGCTCGGCCGGCGCGAAATGCGAGGCGAAAGCGTAGGGCAGGCCGAGAAGCGCTGCGAGCTGCGCGCCATAGAGGCTGGAGCCGAGTATCCAGACCGGCACGGTCTGGCCTTCGCCCGGCACGGCACGGATGCGCTGGCCTTCCTCGGCCGGCTGGAAATAGCCCATCAGCTCGACCACGTCCTGCGGGAAATTGTCGGCAGACTCCAGGTTGCGGCGCAGCGCCCGCGCGGTCAGCATGTCGGTGCCCGGCGCGCGGCCGAGTCCGAGGTCGATGCGGCCGGGAAAAAGTGCCGCCAGCGTGCCGAACTGCTCGGCGATCACCAGCGGCGCATGGTTGGGCAGCATGATGCCGCCGGCGCCGACGCGGATTGACTTGGTGCCGCCGGCGACATGCGCGATCACGACGGATGTCGCGGCGCTCGCGATGCCCGGCATGTTGTGGTGCTCGGCCAGCCAGTAGCGCTTGTAGCCCAGGCGCTCGGCATGGCGGGCGAGGTCGAGCGAATTGGCGAGCGACTGCGAAGCGGTGCTGCCTTGGGTGATCGGCGACAGGTCGAGAACCGAAAGGGCGGTCATTGGTCAGGTCTCCACGATGCGTTTTTCCCTGAGCCTTGCCTCGAAGGCGGCGCGGTTGGGAATGACGATGGCGAGCTGGTTCTCCAGCACGTCGGCAAGTTCGACGGCGGTCGCGATCTCGCGCTGCTCGCTGCGGCCCCTGGCATGATGCGTCGAAAGGCGGTTGTTGCGCAGCGCGTAGCGCCGGTCGGGCAAAGCGAGCGCGGCGACCAGCGTCGACAGGAAATGCGAGCTCGGATGCGTCGACAGGAAATGGCTGGCGACCCGGTAGTCGACCTCATAGGCCCGGCTCAGGTCGAAGCGGTAGAGCGTGCGCCAATCATCGCCGATATCGGCCTGCAGGCGGAATTGTCCGCCGGTCTCGACGAGGCGGAAGGTTTCGTGCGGCGTCTGCTGCTCGAGCCCTGGTTCCAAAAGCAGCGGCGCCGTCAGCGTCAGGCCGCCGAAGCCGACATCGCCGATGTAAGTGCGGCCGCCAAGCTCGATGCGCAGCAGCATATGGCTGCGCGCCGTGACGGCGTCATCCGGCTGGCCCCACAGCACGCGGGCGGCAAGGCCGCTGACGGTGAAGCCCAGCGCGTCAAGCGCGTGCATGAAGATCAGATTGTGCTCGAAGCAATAGCCGCCGCGGCCCTGGCGAAAAACCTTGTCCTGCAGCGAAGCGACGTCGAGGCCGACGGAGACGCCCATCAAGGCATCAATGTTCTCGAACGGGATCGCCCGCGGGTGCGCGGCGTGCAGCGCCTGCAGCGTGGCAAGCGAAGCGTCGGCCGGTCCGCCGTAACCGATGCGGGCAAAATAGCCATCGAGATCGAAGTCGCTCATTCAGGACGGGTCCGGCTTGACCGGTCCGATATAGGCACTGGGCACCGGCGTCGCAAACAATGGCCGGGATTTGGGATTGGGCCAGCCCTCAGGCTGCTTGATTGTGGTTGTTCTCGGCCGGCTCGTCATCGACGACAGC
>NZ_RZSA01000220.1:0-7740 GCF_003998075.1 Mesorhizobium sp. M2A.F.Ca.ET.037.01.1.1
GTGAACGAACTTTGCGATGGAACCTTGAATCCAGACCGCAAACACCTCGTACTCAAACTGGCCGATTCAACGGTCATTCGGTCACGCCCGATTATCGCAAGGACGTTCTGTTGCCGACTGTAAGTGTGATCATTCCGGTGAGAGACGGCGCGCCCTACATCGGCGAAGCCTTGCAAAGCATTCTGGACCAGGATCTGGCTGATATCGAAGTCATCGTCGTCGACGATGGCTCCTCGGACGACAGCGCCGCGATCGCGACGTCGCTCGGCGAGGGCGACGGCCGCGTCAAGGTCGTCGCCAATCGCGGCAAAGGCATCGTCGACGCGCTCAATATGGGAATCGCGCTCGCGCGGGCCCCTCTTGTGGCGCGCATGGATGGCGACGACATCTCGCTGCCCGACAGGTTGCGCCTGCAGGCGGCGCGCTTCGACGCGGATGCCAATCTGCAGCTGCTCGGCACGGCGGGATTGCAGATCGACCGGAACGGAAAAACGTTGAGGCCAATAGAGGTTCCCATCGGCAACGAGCCGTTGCGGTCTGCCCTTGCCGGATACAATCCCATGCTTCATCCGACAGTGATGTTCCGGACCGAGGCCGTCCGGCGCCTGGGAGGCTACCGTCGCGCATTCACCTATGCGGAGGACTACGATCTGTGGCTGCGGCTTTCCGAGGCGGGAAAGCTGGCCAATACGGATGCGCGGCTGGTCAAATTGCGCTCGCATCCAGGACAGGTGTCGCGCGTCAAGGAGGATCAGCAAAAGGCGGCCGCGGCGCTGGCCAGGCAGTCGGCGCTGTTGCGCCGCTCCCGCGCCGAGCCGTTCAACGCAAACGGCGAACCCGCAGAGGCCATTGGAACCTTTCTGGCATGGCGCGCCGCCACGGGGGCCGCCATCTCGAGCCTGGAGAGACGCGACATCGAATTGCTGCTGCGAACGGCGGGCATACCGTTTGCCACGACCTGCAAGCTGCTGCTCCTCGCGGCTGTCGGCGCCCCCTCGTTCAGGACGCTCGCGCTCGGGCCTCGACTGGCTTGGCGCAGGATGATCGCGCGCCCTGCCAGGATGCGGCCGAATTGATGCGGCCCGGCTGATGCGGCTTGTCGTCGATCTCACCAGCATGGCGCGCTGGCTCGGCCCTCCGGTCGGCCTGGTCCGCGTGCAGCGGCATTACAGCGCGGCCGCGGCCGCGTTCACGGCCTCCGATGTGGCGTTCACGGTGTTCGACCCGGTCGACCGGGTCCTCAGGCAGGTCTCGCCGCAACTGGCGGCGGAAATCATCGCCGGAGACATCTCATGCGATATGCATTTTTATCCGGATCCTGCCCGCGTCAAGGTGCAGTTTTACGATCGATGGCCGAACTGGGCGCGGCAGGCGCTGATGGCGATCATAAGACCGCGCCGGATCCTGATAACGGAAATCGGCGCGTTCACCCGGCACAATCCGGACAGCAGTCTTGTTCCGTTGCTTGAGCGGGTCGAAAACCGGCTGATGAAACCCAACGAGCGACGGCTGGTCGCTCGCGACAACGGTTCACGCGTCCGGATCGTGCCGCTGCGGACGGTGGCCGGCAACAAATACGAGCCGGCGCCCGGCGACCATCTGCTTTTGATGAACAATGATTGGTCGCACACCGATATCGGGGTCATTTCGCGCGCGTGCCGCTCGGCAGGCGCGAGGCTGATCGTGCTGTTGAACGATATCATCCCGATCCAGTTTCCCGACTGGTACAAGCGGCATGACGTCACCCGATTCACGGACTATGCGGCTCTGGCGATCAGGCTGGCGGACCGGTTCATCCTGACGTCGAAGCGCGTCACCGCCGATATGGAGGAGCATGCCGCCGGGCTCGGCCTTCACCTGCCGGACCTGAGACTGGTCCCGCTCGGCTGCGACAGCGCGCGCAAATCGAAGGCGGACGGCTCCCTGCCGGACGGACTTGAGGCAGGTCGCTACATCCTGTTCGTTTCCACCATCGAACCGCGCAAGAACCATTCGTTGCTCATGGACGTGTGGCGGCGCCTCGTTCAGGACGGAACGGTCGCGCATAGCGGCATGAAGCTGGTTTTCGTCGGCCGCAGCGGCTGGATGGTCGATGGGGTCCTTGAGAAGCTTCACAGCCATCCCGACTACGGCCAGAGCCTTATCCATCTCGACAACGTCGATGACGGGACATTGTCCCTGCTCTACCAAGGCAGCGCGTTCTGCGTGTACCCGTCGCTCTATGAGGGATATGGACTGCCGCCCGTCGAGGCGCTGGCCTACGGAAAGGCGCTGATCGCCTCGACAGGCGGAGCCATCCCCGAAGTGGTCGGTCCATTCGGACTCTGCCTTGACCCACTCGATGTCGAAGGATGGGAAAAGGCCATGCGGGAATGGATCACCTCGCCTGAGGTCCGGACTTGCTACGAGGGGAAGGCCGGCCAATTCGTGGCGCGAAGCTGGGAGCTGGCTGGCCGAGAGACGCTGGAGGCCACCCTTGCGCCGTTCCCGGACGAGGTCGCGCCGGCGCGAGAAGGAACGCCTTAGGCTCGGCCACGCCCGGCCGCCGCAGGGTTCCGCCTTTGCTGGACGCACAACCCCTTTCGGTCTAGCTTCCTTTCACCGCACGACCGGTGGTGAATTTTCGAGGGAGATGAACCATGACTTTGCCAAGCGACGCTCTCAGAGACGCAATCGGCCAGACGCGGGACAAATGGGGATGGTTCGTGGCGCTCGGCGTGCTGCTGCTGATCTTCGGCGGCATCGCCTTCGGCAATCTGTTCATCGCCACCGTCGCCTCGGTGTATGTCGTCGGCTGGCTGATGCTGATGGCTGGCATCATCGAGATCATCCACGCTTTCGGGGTCAAGACCTGGGGACGTTTCTTCTATTGGCTGCTGAGCGGCCTGCTCTACGCCGTCGCCGGCTTTTTCGCCTTCGACAACCCGCTGCTCGCCTCGGCGGTGCTGACGCTGCTGCTGGCCATCGCGCTCATCGCCTCGGGACTTTTGCGATCCTGGGTAGCCTTCAGCCACCGGCCGGAGCAAGGCTGGGGATGGCTGCTCGCGGCCGGCATCATCACCATTCTGCTCGGCCTGATGATCGCCATGGGCTGGCCGGTCAACAGCCTTTGGGTGCTTGGCATCTTCCTGGCGATCGACCTGGTCTTCCAGGGCTGGAGTTTCATCGCCATCGGGCTGGCCTTGAAACGGTAAGCGACAGGCGATCAGAACGCGATTTCGGCGTCCAGTTGCGAGAGCGGGCGCACGCCCGCCAGCAGCGCCCTCGCCTCTGCCTCGTCCGTTTTCATCTGCGCCACCAGCGCGTCGAGGCCGTCGAATTTGAGTTCCGGCCGCAGGAAGCCGAAGAACGACACCTCACAGGTCTCGCCATAGAGATCGCCGGAAAAATCGAAGACGTAGGTCTCGAGCAGCGGCGCGCCATTGTCGTCGACGGTCGGGCGGCGGCCGAAGCTGGCGACGCCGTCATGAAGCGTGCCGTCGGCACGGCGGAAGCGGACGGCGTAGATCCCCTCCCTCAGGGCGGCTTCCGGCGAAAGCCGCATGTTGGCGGTCGGGTAACCGAGCGTGCGGCCAAGCTGCTGGCCGCCGACCACCTCGGCCTCGACGGTGAAACGGTAGCCGAGCAGGCCGGCGGCCTCCTCCACCTTGCCTTCGGCGAGCAGTCCACGGATGCGGCTCGACGAGACAACTTCGGCGCCTTCATCGCGGAAGGCGTCGACGAGGGTCACGCCGAAGCCATGCCGTTCTCCCGCCGCCATCAAGAAGGCCGGGCCGCCCTGGCGGTCCTTGCCGAAATGAAAGTCGAAGCCGGTAACGGCATGGTGGATGCCGAGATTCTTCTCCAGCACATCGGTCACGAAAGCCTCGGCGGAGAGGGAGGCGAAATCGCGCGTGAACGGCTGCTCGACCAAGGCGGCGAAGCCAAATCCGGCGAGCAGCCGCGCCTTCATCGGCGGCGGCGTCAGCACGAAGAGCGGCACCTGTGGCCGGAACACCTTGCGCGGATGCGGCTCGAAGGTCAGCACCAAGGCGGGCACGCCATTGCGGCCGGCCTCAGCCAGCGCGCGCTCCAGGACGGCCTGATGGCCGCGATGGACGCCGTCAAAATTGCCGATCGCCACGACGCCGCCGCGCAAATGCGCAGGCAGCGGCGCGGCTGTGGAAAGACGTTCGAAGGCTTGCGTCATGTCAAAGCGCCCGTCATGGCCAGACTATCAACCTATTGCAGGCGCGGAATGACGGCGACCGGCCGGTAGCCGTGCTTTTCGAGAAAGGCCGCCAGCCTTGCGGGATCGTCGCCATGCTCACGCGCGTGGATGCCGCCCGAGACATAGAGCACGTCAAAGCCGTTGTCGGCCGCGCCCTTGACATCGGTCATCATGCCGTCGCCGATGGCGAGAACCTCGCTTCGTTCGACGGCGCGGCCAAGCAATCCGGCGACCTCCTTCATCGCGACATGGTAGATCGGCGCGAAGGGCTTGCCGGCAATCAGCGTACGGCCGCCCAGTTGCGCGTATTCCCGCGCGAGCGCGCCGGCGCACCAGATGGTCCGCTCGCCGCGCTCCACCAGGATATCCGGATTGGCGCAAATGAAAGGCAGGTTGCGGGCGCGCAGCCGATGCAGCAGTTCGGCATAGTCGGCGGGCTTCTCGACCTCGTCGTCATAGAGACCGGTGCAGACGACACCCGAGGCCTCGAATTCCTCGACAAGATCGACATCGAGCCCGTCATAGAGCGTGAAATCGCGCTCCGGCCCGATATGGAAGATCCGCCTTGGGCCGTCGGCGATCAGGTCGCGCGTCACGTCGCCGGAAGTAACGACCCGGTCACAGGCGTCGGCGGGAACACCGATCGCCTTCATCTGGGCAATGACGTCGGCGCTGCGGCGCGGCGAATTGGTGATCAGCACGACAGGCACGTTGGCCGCGCGTGCCCGGGCAAGCGCGGCGGCGGCCGCCGGAAAATGCCATTCGCCATTGTGAACGACGCCCCAGACGTCGCACAGTATGGCCGCGTAGCGCCCCGCCAGATCGTCGAGCGAAGCGATGATGTCGGGCGAATCCGCCATGCCGTGTCCCTGATTTCGATTCCTGGCAGGCCGCGACAGACTGTCGGCCACGGACGGTCCCGCATAACCGAAGCGTTTGATCCTGTCACGAGCTTTCCCGATCACCACAGGCCCGAGCCTCGATCTCGCTCGCCCGGACTCACAGGGTTAACGCGCAGTCAAAAAGGCGGTGCGTTCTTGATGGTTTCGCGCAAGCTGAAATTTAACGATTTATGACTATGGTACGACAGCAACTGCGACCATGGTCGTATCTCGGCACGGATCCTTGGCGGGGGTAAATGCAATGATCCGCGATTTTTTTCGCGACAGGCGGGGTAATTACGCCTTGATGACGGTCATCACAATGATACCGCTGATGGGCGCCGTGGCGATTGCCGTCGACTACACCGAGTTGATCAGGCAGAAGCAGGAAACGCTGAACGCGCTAGACGCGGCGGGGCTCGCAACGGCACAGCAGATCGTCGCCGGTGCCAGCGACGCCGACGCGAAGACCTACGCTAAAAGCTTCTTCGAGGCCAACCTGAGGCATGTCCTTCCGGCGAACGCGACGCTGGCGGTAACCCTGCCGAACAACAACGCCGGCGGCGGCACGCTGGTCCTCGAGGCCGCGCTGCAATACAAGCCTTATTTCCTGCCGGCTGCGGTCGCGCTACTTGGCGGAACGCCCGGCCAGACGACCGTCAACTTCTCGGCCAGGTCCGAGATCCGCCTCAAGAACACGCTGGAAGTGTCGCTGGTGCTCGATAATTCGGGCTCGATGAGCGACATCTCCCCCACTGGAGGCCAGCAACGCATAGCGCTGCTCAAGACCGCCGCCACCGAACTGGTGAACATGCTTGCCGGCCAAGCGGATCTGATGAGACAGATCGACAGGCCAGTGCAGTTCTCACTGGTGCCGTTTTCGGCTTCGGTCAATGTTGGTCCAGCCAACAAGGATAAAGCCTGGATGGATCTGGACGGCATTTCACCGATCCATCACGAAAATTTCGATTGGACGAAGATGTCCAAGACCGCTTCTGGCGATCCAAACAAGTATATTGAGAAAGTTGGTGACGCTCGCTGGAAGCGCGGCAGTGGTTGGGGCGCGGGACAGAACACCCCAATGACCCGCTTCAAGCTCTACGAGGAGATGACGGCCACGACCCGGACCTGCACCAAGAAGCGGTCCAATGGCAGTTGCCAAACCTATTCTACCCCCACAACCGGACAGTATGAAGCCTGGAAAGGCTGTGTGGAGGCGAGGCCTTATCCCTACAATGTCGACGACACGACGCCGACAGCGAGCAAGCCCGCCAGCCTGTTCGTACCGATGTTCGCGCCGGACGAAGCAGGTAATCTGTGGACCGACAGCACACGCACCAGCACAAATTCCTGGGGCTACAGCAACAACTGGTGGATAGATTCGAGCGACGGTCTGTCGGTGCCTCAACGCCAAGCGGATATGCGGAAATATTTTCTAACCAAACCGTACGACGCTTCGACCGTGTCGGCAGACGACGGCCCCAACGCAGGTTGCACGACGAGCCCAATCACACCGTTACAGGATGTAGCGACGACCGCTGGTAAGCAGACGATCCTCAGCGCCATAGATGCGATGACACCTACCGGCAACACCAACGTGCCGGAGGGACTCGCATGGGGCTGGAGGACTCTCTCCAGCAATGAGCCTTTCACCGAGGGCCGAGATAACAACGAAAGAGGCAACGACAAGGTTGTCATCGTGCTCACGGACGGTGCCAATACCTACAGCTCAGTCAACGACAGCAGCTATGCCAATAACAGATCGACCTATGCCGCCTATGGATATACAGGACTGGTATATCCCGGTTCGGGCTCGGTGACCCGCCTGTTCATGAACACCAGCTCAGCCGTCGGCAAAAGTACCTATACCGACGCGAACTATACCGCCGCTCTCGACGAGCAGATGCAAACGCTGTGCGCCAACGCCAAGGCCAACAACATCATCGTCATGACGGTTTCCCTTGATCTCAGCATTCAAAAAACAGCCGAGAAGAAGGCGATCTCGGCGCTTACCGCCTGCGCATCGGATTCGCGGTTCCGCAGGGATCCAACCGACCCGAGCAAGCCCGCGAAGTTGTTCTGGAACTCGACCGGCGCCACGCTGTCGGACGACTTCAAGGCGATCGGCAGCGAATTGTCGAACCTGCGCATCGTCAGTTGAGCACAATAAGCGGGGCCGCTCGAGCAAAATGCGCAAATTATGGCACCAATTCTGCCGTGACCGCCGCGGCAACTATGCCCTCGTGACGGCAGTCGCCATGGTTCCGCTGATGGGAGCCTTGGCGGTGGGGGTCGACTTCACCGAGCTCAACCGCGAGAAGCAGATGGTGCTCAACGCGCTCGACTCGGCCAATTTCGCCTCCGCGGTGCGCCTTTCGCAGGGTGCGTCGGACGACGAGATCAAGGCCTATGCGGCTGCCTTCCTGAATTCCAATCTCAACGCCATCGATCCCGCCAACATTGCGCTCGATGTCGCGCTGCCGAGCAGCCAAACCGGCGGCGGCTTGATGAAGCTTTGCGCGACGCTCACCTATCATCCCTATTTCCATCCGGCGGCGGCGCTGCTCAGCGGCGCATCAGACGGCGACGCGCATAAGCCGATCCAGGTCGAGATGTGTTCCCAGGTGCGGCTGAAGAACACCCTGGAAG
>NZ_RZSA01000221.1:0-7737 GCF_003998075.1 Mesorhizobium sp. M2A.F.Ca.ET.037.01.1.1
ACTTCGAAATATCCGCCACCGGAAAGCCTGAAGGCCTTCAACAAGGATCCGAATGGCTACCTCACCATCAGTGACGAAGGCATCAAGAAATACTTCGCCGCCGACCTTTCGCCTACGGAACAGGCCGTCGTGGCGGCGACGCAGGGACCATTCCATATCCGGACACTATCGGCACCAGTGACCCACGCCGCATGGCGCGAGAAGCCTACCTTCATGGTTGTTGCGACGAACGATGCGATCATTCCGCCTCAGATGGAAAAGGATCAGGTCAAGGCCGCCAACGCCAAGGCGATCGAACTGCCGGCCAGCCACGTCGCTATGTTGTCCCATCCAAAGCAGGTCGCTGATCTGATAATCAAGGCAGCAGAGTAGCGAAACTGCCGACGCCACGCCGAGGCGCGGGAAAGCGGCCTTTTGCGACGCAACCTGCCGAACGGTCGGCTCTCGCAGACGCGGTCGCGGGAGAAAATAGCGATCGATAACGCCGAAGCGTTTGGTGAGGAACCGGAAGCCGTCGTCATTTGACGGCCTTCCGGGGCGCGCTGCAACCTCGTGGCAAACAAAGTGCCCCGTTGCCTCTAAGCGGAAGTAAGGTAAGTCAATCGGCATTGAGGCTTGCGTGCCGCGATCATACGACAGCCTTGCGGTCGTAGATGCCGTTGGCCACCTGATCGCTTTCATCGGTCAGGATGGAGTTTTCATGGGCAGTATAACCTCGCCATCAACAAGGCAGTGACAGCGAGAATGTTTGACGGGCCGGCGAGCCAGTCGGGCAAGCCATCGTTCGGCGTCCAGGAAAGCAATGCCGGCAAAGTTGTCATCTTCGGCGCCGGCATACCCGTCATCATTGGAGGCAACATCGTTGGCGCCGTTGAGGCGAGCGCCGAGACGGTTGAGCAGGACATTTCAGTTGTGGACGCAGCCGTAGCCGCACTTCCCCATCCAGCGCAGCCGCCGTGCGATCATCAAGGGTTACGATTCGCCGGAAGGCTATGGATGGTGTTATCTCGACGAGATAATTAGCGACCTGCCGGACCAGACACCGTAACTGGGACCTATGTCTCGTTATGTTTGAAGGGCCGTCTCGAGGAGGCGGTGAGGCCGGCATGGCGCGTGCCGGCATGGTCGTTAGGCCGCGCACCCGACCGCATGAGGCTCCCGTCAGTCCGTCTCCAAAAGGCTTGTACGACCTCTGGCATGAATGTTCTCCAGCCTCGACGGCCTCACGACACCGACACCGCCTCGAGTACGAAAGCTGACCGGTCTGCCAGCGAAGGAATACGCGCCAGATAATCCTGGTAGTGCGGCGTCCCCCGGTGCGCCTCCACCGCATCCCTGTCGCGATAAAGCTCGTCGAGAATATAGCATTCCGGGCTGGCCTGATTGCGCCAGACATCCCAGCGCAGATTGCCCGGTTCGGCTCTACAATTCGGTGCCATGGCAACGAGCAATGCCTCCAGGTCAGCGGCCTTGCCGGGATGGGGGGTTAGGATTGCAGTAATCTTGGCTGGCGACTGAGTCATGCGAACGGCTCCCGACGATGTGCGCACCTGCGCTCGTTTTGAATGGGCGGGCTTGAGGCTACGGACGTGAGATCACAGCGTGCAAGCCCACATAGATGTCTCAGGCTGTGTTCTATTCACGCTGGAACGCCAGCCCGTTTGAGGGCGGCGACCAACTCTTTCCCAAGCGGTCCCGCCGAGGCGGGGTTCTGACCGGTGATAAGCCGACCATCAACGATGACATGAGGTTCCCAGTTGGATGCAGACGAGTACTCGGCGCCCTCCGCCCTTAGAGCGTCCTCGAGTTCGTAGGGGACGTCTTCGCGGGCGTAGTCGTACTCTTCCTTCTTCGAGAATGATGTAAGCTTCTTGCCGCGTATGAACGGTGCGCCGTCGCCGAGGTCGACCCCGAGCAGCGCGCACGGACCGTGGCAAACAGCAGCCACGAGCTTGCCCGTGGTCCAGGCGCGCACGATGGCCCTCTGGACGTCCGCATTTCGCTGGATGTCGACCATCGGCCCGAGGCCCCCAGGCACCAGGATGGCATCGTAGTCGGCAGCGTCCACCTCGGACAACTTGCGGCTATGATTCAATCGACGAAATGCCTTGCTCTCGAAAAACTCCTTCTGAGCGGGATCTTTCTCGTCATACGCGTCGTAGGGTGTCCATCCCCCAGCAGGCGAGGCGAACTCAACCGCGATTCCCGCTTTATCGAGCTCGCCGAAAGGATGAGCGACCTCGGCGAAAAAGAAACCTGTCTTGCGGTTGTGCGGACCGAGCACGGCGGCGTTGGTGACGATGAACAGGACATGTTGAGTCACGGTCTTCTCCTTTGAATGAAAGATGATGCGTTGCTTCTGCTGTCATTGCTCGGTTCGATCCCGAACCCTCAGTGCGCCCGGCTGAGCGGGCTCGCGAGATATTCCGTCCAGCGAGTTGTGAGCGCGCGAGGCGTGCGCCCGTTCCTTTGCTCCGGGTTCCACTCTGCGCGTCCGACACGAGCGCTACGTCCGCTGGCCACGAAACGGCCACCGGACGGCGGGCGACGAATGGTGGGCGCACCTCCGCCTCTGCCGGCGGTGTGGTCATGTCGCGACTGCCGCCCGGCAAGCATCTGGCTGCTCACGCCGCGCAGCTCAACACTTGCGACAGAAGATCAGGGTCGGTTGTCTGCGCTGCCTGCAAAGCGCTTTCCAAAGCGCGGCGGTGTGAGCGATCATCTTCGGAGGCCCAACCGCCGGCAATTGCCAGGCCGAGCTGAAGGCGAGCACTCAGCCGTTGATCTGGTAACGGTATCGCATCCAGCCGAGCCAGCGCACGCCCCAAAATGTCGCGGCACTCGCCCAGCAGCGACAAGTCCCTCCACAAGGGCAGCGATGCAAAAGCCAGGCGAACACCTAACGCTACGTCTTCACCTGAACCAAGCGTCCATGCCAAGGCGGAGCGGACGTCGTTCAGGCAGCGCTCAAATTTTTCGCGCCGCTCCTGGATTGCAACGGCTGCTGCCGGATCAACTCCGCGCTCAAGAAGTGCGCACATGAATGCTGCGTGACTGTGCCGGGCTTCCTTGTCCTCGCCGTCGAACCGCAACCGTTCCACAAGATAGGCCCGGGTCGTTGCAAGGAGACGGTAGGTCACTCCGCAATCCCGCCAGTCTGTTTCGACGAAGGACTTGGCGGCCAGCGATGAAAGAATGTCCATAGCTGTTTCGGGTAGCGTGCCCCTTGGAGATAGCGCCACTGCGCCCTCGAGATCAAAAGCGCCGGCGAACACGGAGAGGGCGCGCACAAAGACAGCCTCCCTATCGGACAGCAAGCGGTAGCCCCAATCGAGGGTAGCTTGAAGCGTCTGCTGTCGCGCTGGTGTCTTGCGGCATCCGTACGCCAGAACCTCGAAGCGACCCGGTAGCATTTCCAGCAATCTCGCCGGCGTCGTGGCGCCGATCCGTGTTGCGGCGAGCTCGATCGCCAGCGGAATGCCGTCGAGCCGCCGACATATCTCCGCGACACTTGGGGCGTCCGCATCCTGAAGCTCATTCCCTGTCTGGCTGGACACCCTTGTCACGAAGAGCTCCACCGCGGGATACGCCATGGCCTCGGATAGAGTTGGGTTTGATCGTGGATCCGTCTTGAGCGGACCCAAACGATATACACATTCACCGCGGATCCGCAGCGGCTCCCTGCTCGTCGCCAGGATCCGCAAGCATTCCAAGTTGGCCGAGAGCCGGTCGATCACGCTCGCGGCAGCAGGCAGAAGGTGCTCGCAATTGTCGATCAGCAACAATCTGCGTTGTCCCTCAAGGGCGTGGATTATCCCTGCGAGCGGCTCGCTGCCTCCCGTTGCTAGCCCTAGTGCCAGCGCGAGCGCGGCCGGGATCAACTGCGGATCGGAAATTTGAGCGAGGTCGACGAACATCACGCCGTCGGGGAATTGTGCTGCGACCGCATGCGCCACATTGGTCGCAAGTGCGGTTTTTCCAATGCCACCGGTTCCGGAAACCGTAACGACGGAGTTCCTGGTCAGCCTTTCCGGAACGTCCCTCGATTCATCGACCCTTCCTATGAGCCGGATCTTGGCCGGCAATCCAACAGTCCCGATCGAAATACGGTGGACAGGAGCGATGAAGCGATAACCGCGACCTGGTACGGTTGCGATGTAATCCTGCCCCCGATCGATCATCTCGAGGGCCCGTCGAAGACTGGCGACATTGACTTTGAGATTGCTGTCGTCGACGAAGGTGGTCGGCCAAGCTGCGGCGATCAGTTCTTGCTTGGTGACAATGTCGCCTGCGGCTGCGACAAGCGCAGTCAGGATGGCAATCGCCCTGCTGCCCACGCGGACTGGAGTGCCGGCGTGCATTAGAAGCTGCCGGCGAACGAGTAGCTCAAATGCGCCGAACCGATATTCTGAATCGCTAGGCATGTTCCGATGTCCTCCGGACCGGCGCCACTGCCCCCCAACGTCGCCGAGTTGCCCGTCGGCTCGAACGTTCGGTTGCATTGGGCCCAAGGAAGCCAGCGTTGCATCATCGCTGGCGAGGCTAGGCAGCAAGGCCGGACAAAGGCTGGTCGATCGCTCCGGCTGATGCTGATGCGAGTTTAGGGAGGCTAGGGGTTCGATCAATCGTATGCGGGTTTAACGACGGGTATCTGCAGGGGTGCGAGAGGCATACTTTGGTATCTTCTGCGTGCTCTGGAGCTCGATTGATCGGGCGGTCCGTCGTTGACTGTTGGCGCGATCGATCGAAGGCGGGGGAAGATGAGCACCGGCGGGTCGCAAGCCGCCTAGGTAAACCTCTGTATGGTTTCGGCCTTGTAGGCACTCTTGTATGTTGGGTGGGGGGAAAAAAGTCGTTGCTAAGAAAAGGGTCTCCCGGGGGGATTGTCAGTAGTGCCAATGCCGCGAATTCCAATGGTTGCCATAGTCGATGACGACATGGATGTTCGGGTCTCCATCGCCAGTCTCATGCGATCGGCCGGCTATGACGCGGCGCCTTTCGCCTCGGCCGCGGACTTGCTCGATTCAGCAAAGCTGAACGAAGCCGCCGTAATAATTACCGATCTGCAGATGCCGGGAATGACAGGACTTGAACTTCTGGATGTGCTGCGTTTGCGCGGCTACAAGACGCCGGTCGTCTTCATCACCGCCTATCCGGAGAAACGTACTTTAAAGCAAGCCACGAGCGCAGGCGCAGTTGGGTTTTTCATCAAGCCGTATGACCCTGGCGCATTGCTCGATTGTATCGATGCAGTTTTGAGCCAGCCGAGTTGAGATCGCGCAACAACGATAGGTTCCTCGAGCACTTCGGCGATCCGCCTCGGGGCCTTCATTGCATTATGATGTGCCGGTCTGCCAAACGCGGGGACAGAGGTCGCATTTGCGCCAAGTCGAGTCTAGAACTAGGCGAGTGCTTGGCCATCCGTCTGGCCGTTCTGCAAAAGGTGGTTCCATGAAACACGACAGCGGGAACTCGAGCTCGGACACCTCGGTCGTGTATGTCATCGACGACGATGCGTCCTTGCGAGATGCCCTGAGCACGCTATTTCGGTCCGTCGGCCTGGAAGTAGAGTTGTTCGCGTCAGCGGCAGAGTTCCAAGGCAGCCAACTGCGCAAAGTGCCAAGCTGCATTGTTCTTGATATCCGGCTTCCCGGGATCAGCGGCCTCGACTTTCAGGGGCAGTTAGGCAAGTCGGGCATCAACATTCCGGTTATCTTCGTAACTGGCCATGCCGACATCCCGATGTCGGTCCGTGCCATGAAGGCAGGGGCTATCGACTTTCTCACCAAGCCGTTTCGCGATCAGGATATGCTCGAAGCGGTTTTCGCGGCTTTGGCGCGCGACCGCGAGAGGCGGGAAGAGGAGCCATACAACGATGCCATTTCAGCTCTTTATCAAACACTGACGTCAAGAGAAAAAGAAGTCATGTCTCTCGTGACCAAAGGCCTCATGAACAAGCAGATAGCCGGCGAGTTGGGACTGAGCGAGATCACGGTCAAAATCCATCGCGGTCATGTTATGCGAAAGATGACCGTCCAGACGTTGGCGGACCTCGTTCGTGTTGCCGAGCGCCTCCAGGAACTGGGATCGGTCCGATAGGATGGTGCGTTGTCAGCTGCGCCACCGTAGCGACACGACGTGTCTCGTCATTGTCACTGAACCGGGCATAAATTAGCAACAACATAGCTACCAAGGATTTGAGGGGAACTGTGATGCCAAGATTTTCAGTCGGTCAAACCTTCGTCGCCCTATTTCTCGCCGCAAACCTATGGGCATCAGCGGCCCTGCCGGTAGCGCATGCCGCCGATTACTCGAAAGAACATCCGCTCAAGGTGGCGCTCGTCGTCCACGGCTTCCTCGGCGACAAGAGCTTCATGGATTCGGCGGCAGCTGGCCTGGAGAAAGCAAAGGCCGAGCTTCCGGTTGACGTGAAGATCATCGAGGCCGGTAACGATCCCAGCCGCTGGCAGCCGGCGCTCGCCGACGCCACCGATGCCGGCTATGACGTTGTCATCGCCGGCACTTTCGACATGACCGGCTTCGTTGTCGACTTGGCTCCCCAAAATCCCGAGACCAAGTTCATTATCTTCGACGATGCACCGGATTTCTCGAAATGCTCCTGCTCGAATGTGCTCGCAATCGAGTATCAGACTTCGTCCGCGGCATATCTCGCCGGCTATGCCGCGGCCGAGCTCAGCAAGACGGGGACACTTGGCACGATCAGTGGGATGGAGTTCCCAACTGTGACGAACTTCAAGGTAGGATTCGACGAGGGGGCTAAAGCCGCAAGGCCCGACATTAAGATCCTAAGTCAAGTTGCGGGCACATTTGACGATCCTGCCAAGGGCAAAGAGATAGCGCGGGCTCAACTCGATCAGGGTGCTGATGTGATTTTCCCGATAGCAGGAGCCACCGGTATCGGCGCGCTACAGGCGGTGCGAGATGCACACAAGCTCGCGGTCGGCGTAGATAGCGATCAGGCGACGATCTTCGCTGCTACTGATCAGGCGCAAGCCGACGTGATTTTCACTTCCGTCGAGAAGAGGATCGGCCGGTCCCTCTACATCGCTCTCAAGGATACGATCGAAGGCAAGGCGAAGTACGGCACGCGCCTGCTGCTCGGCCTGCCTGAAGGTGCGGTCGGCATATCGCGCAACGCTTACTACGAGAAGCTTGTGCCCGCCGGCCTTCGGGCCGAGATCGATGCTGTGGAGCAAAAGATATCCAAGGGCGAGATTGTCCCAGAGACGCTATTGAAGTGATCGGAAGCGCTAAGCGCCGAATGGTGTTGACATTTCGGCCAGGGCGGAATGACGACAGAAAATATGGCACCGCTCCTCCAGGCGATCGGGATCAGCAAGACCTACCCCGGCGGGGTAGTCGCCAATGACAACGTGAACATCGCGGTCAATGCTGGAGAGGTCCACGCGGTCGTCGGCGAAAACGGCGCCGGCAAATCGACGCTCATGAAGATACTGTTCGGCGTCGAGCAGGCCGACAGCGGTGAGTTGAGGTTGGTTGGCGAGCAGGTCCGCTTCGGTAGCCCTCGAGCCGCGATCAATGCCGGCATCGGCATGGTTTTCCAGCATTTCTCGCTGGTGCCCTCCTTCTCGGCTTACGAAAATATCGTGCTCGGGTCAGAGCCGCGTTCCGGTATACGTTTTGACCGCAGGAAGGCGATTGAGGAGGTGAGAGCGCTCTCGGCGCGTTTTCGCCTCCATGTGGATCCGTTGCCGC
>NZ_RZSA01000222.1:0-7722 GCF_003998075.1 Mesorhizobium sp. M2A.F.Ca.ET.037.01.1.1
TTTCCATATTCCATGGCAAAGCCGGGCCTGAAGATATGTTCAAGGAAACCTTTGAACAGTGCCGGCATGGTTCCATGCCAAAGTGGAAACAGAAAAACCCAGTGTTCGGCCCAGCGCATATCGTCCCGCGGTTGCACGAGGGCCGGCGGTAATGCCCCGGTCTCGAATTCCGCTTGTGTACGCATGAGCGAGAACTCGAGCGTTCCCACTTCGACGCGACGAACCTCGTGCCCGGCTGCTTTCGCAGCTTCGGCATAAGCGTCTGCCATCGCATGCAGCAAGCGATGCCCACCGGGGTCTGGATGACCCTGTATGATCGCGATCCGCTTGGTCATTGGTCCCTACCTCACGCATTCAATCCTAGCGCGTTCTTCCAAAACGCCTCTTTGATCTGGCGCAAGTGCCTGAGGAGATCACCCTATCCGCGTCAGCATCGTCGAATGCGAGCTGAGTTCGGCCACTATGTCGCCGAAGGCGGAAGTCCGGTGAAACAAGGGGAATCCGCAAGCCTGCCGAGGGGACGCAGACCGAGGACGAAGCTCGCCTGTCTTAGTTTGTTCATCCGGCCGGGTTACAAGTGGCGCGCTCATCCAACGGAGTATGCCATGCAAACCGATGTGTCGGATCTCGACCAGCTTCAGAGCGCCTACAAGGCCGCGGTGGAGGATTGGATAGCGGCGATCAGGGAGGAAGAGGAACTCGCATCCGTCAACCACTCGATAGCCGAGATCGACAAATGGGAGGCGGCCCACTTCAAGGAGGATGAGGTGCGCGACAGGGTTCTGGAATTGAAGAAGAAATACGAGGACGCTTTGCGCAAGGATCAGTTCGGCTTCTAGAGCAATTCCGGGAAAACTAGCGGTTTTCCGTCCGGTTTTTGATTTTACGCATGTCTTTATCCGAAACCGGTTCCCACTTTCGGGAGACATGCTTTAACGTTTCGCCGGTGCCGATTTGGGCGGTCTGAGCAGCAAAGCAAACGGCACCAGCACCGCTGTGGCTATCGCGCAGTAGAAGAACACATCGACATAGGCGAGCAGCGAAGCCTGGCGGCCGATCTCCTGGCCGATCCAGCCGACGGCCTGCTGTCTGGCTTCGACCAATGGCGAACCCTCGGCGACGAAATGATCCGTCACCTGGCGAAGCGTCTGCTGATAGGTGTCGCTCGATTGCGCGGTGTGGCTGACCAGCACCGATTGGTGCATCTGGGCGTTCTGAACAATCACCGTGTTGGACAGCGACACGCCGATGCTGCCGCCGATGTTGCGCGCGACATTGATCAGCGACGATGCCTGGTCGGTCTTCTGCGGCGGCAGGCCGACATAGGCGGCGGTGGAGATCGGGATAAACAGGAACGGCAGGCCGATCATCATATAGACGCGGGCATAGGCGAAGAAGCTGAAGCTGGCGTCGGGCGTCAGCGAGGTCGTGTGCCAGAGCGCGACCGCGACCACCGACATGCCCAACATGATGAGATAGCGCGGCTGAACGATGCCGGCGGCAAAGCCCGAGATCGGCATCAGCATGAGCATGGCAATGCCCCCTGGCATCATCGAGAGGCCGGAGAGCGTGGCGGTGTAATCGAAGGTCGTCTGCTGCAACTGCGGCAAAAGCTGCGTGGTGCTGAAGAGCACCGCGCCCACCGCCATCATGACCAGAAAGGACATGCCGAACTGCCGGCTGAACAGCAGGCGGACGTCGACGATCGGATCGCGCCTTGTCCACTCCCACGGGACCAGCAGCACGAACGACACGGTCGAGATCACAGCGAAGGTCGTGATGAAGGTCGAGGCGAACCAGTCGTTGCGCTGGCCTTCGTCGAGAAAGACTTCGAGGCAGCCGAGCGCCATCGCCACCAGGATGAAGCCGATCCAGTCGACCCTCAGCCCCTTGCTCAACCGCTCCCGGCGCTCGCGTTCGAGGATGTCGGGCTCGATCACCAGCCATTGCACGAGCGCCAGCGACATGATGCCGAACGGCACGTTGATGAAGAAGATCCAGTGCCAGGAGAAATTGTCGGTCAGCCAGCCGCCGATTGTCGGTCCGACCGTCGGCGCGACGATCACCGCGATGCCGTAGAGCGCAAAGGCCTGGGACCGCTTCTCCGGCGGAAAAGTATCGGCGAGGATCGATTGCTCGCTCGGCGCCATGCCGCCGCCGCCCAGCCCCTGCAGGATACGGAAGGCGATCAGCGTCGGCAGGTTGGGGGCCAGCCCGCAGAGCAGCGATGCAAATGTGAAGGTCGCGACGCAGATCATGTAGTAGCGCTTGCGGCCGACGACGCTGGTCAGCCAGCCGCTGACCGGGATGATGACGGAGTTGGCGACGAGATAGGTGGTGATCACCCATGTGCTCTCGTCCATGCCGGCGGCCAGGCTGCCGGCGATGTTGCGCAGCGCGACATTGGCGATCGAGGTGTCGAGCACCAGCATGAAGGTCGCGATCGAGACGACGATCGCGATCAGCCAGGGGTTGCGCCCGCCGGCGGCGGAACGGCTTTCGTTGCCCTGAACTGTCGCGGCATCGCTCATCTGACCTTGACCGTCGGAACCACCGACATGCCGGGGCCGAGATAGACGCCGGGCGGCTGGTCGAACACGATCTTGACCGGCACGCGCTGCACCACCTTGACGAAATTGCCGGTGGCGTTTTCGGCAGGCAGCAGGCTGAACGCCGTGCCGCTGCCGGCCTGGACGCTGTCGACCCGGCCATGGAAGGTCTTTTCGGGATAGGCGTCGATGGCGATGTCGACGGGTTGGCCCGGCCGCATCAGGTCGAGCTGTGTTTCCTTGAAATTGGCCTTCACCCAGACGTCGTTGGGCACGAACATCATCAGCACCTGGCCGGGCTGCGCATAGGTGCCTTTCGCCGCAGTGATGCTGGTGGCACGGCCGGCGACGGGCGCCGTGATGGTCGTGCGGGTGAGGGTGGTCTTGGCCTGGTTCTCGGCCGCCTCCGCCTGCCGAAGCTTGGCCTCGGCGCTCTTGCCTTGAGCCTGCAGAACCGCCAGCTGACTTTTCGCTGCCTCGACATTGGCGTTGGCGGCGTCCAGCGCCGCCTGGTCCTGGCGCAAGGTCGAAGCGGCCTGCTGTGCCTGCTGCTGCGTCGCCGTGCCCTTGGCCAGGAGCTCGCGGTTGCGCTGGTCCTCGGACTTGGCGAATTCGAGCGCCGCCTGCGCCTGCGCCACCTGCTTGCCGGCCGCGTCGATCTTGGCGTTCTGCGCCTGGGTCTGCGCCTCGACGTTGGCGATGTCGGCCCGCGCCGCCGCCACGCCGGCTTCCGCCTGTTTGAGCGAGGCCTGATAGTCGCTGTCGTCGATGCGCAGAAGCACCGCGCCGGCCTCGACCGGCTGGTTGTCGGTGACGGCGACATCGGTGATGCGCCCGGCAATTTCCGCGCCGACCGTCACCGTGCGGGCGTCGATGAAGGCGTCGTCGGTCCATTCATAGTGGCGCGCGTTGAGCCACCAGATGACCACCGCCGCGATCACCAGCAGGATGAGGATGGCGATGATCGCCGCTATGTAGGGATGGCGTCTGATGGGGCCGAGCTTGTTGCTGTCGGACGGACTGTCATTCCCCTGCGCGTCTTGTGTGCGCGTATCGTCCGCGCGCTTGTTTTCCACGCGTTTTTCGTCGTCCGGCGGGCGTCGCTCGGCCCGGGGCCGAGCCCGCGTTTTCTCGGCGGGAGCGGTTTCGCGCTCTTTTCTTTCAGTTTTGGCGTCCAAGGCAACGGGTCCCAGATATCGTTGACCCCCTCGCAGCAGGGTCAACGAGCGTTTTCCGCAAAGGTTCCTGTCAAGGGATTTCGCGCCGGGGCCCGCTTGTCAGCCCGCCATCCAGCCGCCGTCCACCATCAGGTTGATGCCGGTGACGTAGCTCGCCATGTCGCTGGCGAGAAATAGCGCCGCGCCCGCCACGTCGTGCGGATGCCCGAGCCGTGGCCAGGGCGTACGGCGGCGCGAATAGTCGAGCGCATCGGGGTCGTTGGCGACGCCCGGCTTGCCGGTGATGATCTTGCCCGGCGCGATGGCGTTGCAGACGATCAGGTCGTCGGCATGGTCGACGGCGATCTGCCGCGTCATCTGCACGATGCCGCCCTTGCTTACCGAATAGGCAAGGTCGCCGGGACAGGCGACCATGCCGTGCTGCGAGGAGATGTTGATGATGCGGCCGCGCACCTCGTTGACCGGCGCCTGGGTGAGCATCTGCGTGACGGCGCGTTTGTTGCAGTAGAAAGAACCCGTCAGATTGACGCCGATGACGCGGTTCCATTGTTCCGGCGTGGTCTCGACCAGGTTGGTGCTGGTGTAGATCGCGGCATTGTTGACCATCACGTCGAGCCGACCGAAGCGATCGACGGTTGCGCCGACAAGCGCGTCGACGGCATTCCAGTCCGAGATGTCGGTCTTCATGTAGACGGCATTGCCGCCGGCGGAGCGGATCAACTCGACTGTGCTCTCTCCGCCCTCGATCGGCTGCTCCACCGTATCGGCAATTACGACGTTGGCGCCCTCGGCGGCGAATTTGAGCGCGATAGCGCGGCCGATGCCGGAACTCGCCCCGGTAACGATGGCCGTTTTGTTGGCAAGCAGGGCCATGGTGTTCAGCTCTCCCTCGTGACGATCTTGCCTTGCGCCGGACCGACCAGCCGCCCGTCGCGCACGATCTCGCGGCCGCGCAGGAAGACGTTGATCAGTCGCGCTTTGACGGTCCAGCCGTCGAAAGGCGTGTAGCCCGCCCGCGACACCTGATCGCCATTGGCGACGGTGCTGGATCGGCGCGGATCGAGGATGAGCAGATCGGCGTCGTATCCGGCGGCAATGCGTCCCTTGCGCCGGCCGAGGCCGAAGCGCTCGGCCGGGTTGCGGGCGCACATGCGCACCAGGTCGGGCAAGGCGATAAGCCCTTCGTCCACCAGCCTCAGCATGGTGGGAAGCAGCGTCTGCAGTCCCGGCATGCCGCCCGGGATGTCAGCGAAAGCCGCATAGGGCGCCGCCTTCTCGGCAGGAGCGTGCGGGGCATGATCGGTGGCGACGACGTCGATCAGCCCGGCACCCAGCGCGGCGCGCAGCGCATCGACATCGTGCGGCGAGCGCAAGGGTGGTGAAGCCTTCAGATTGGGGCCTTGCACCTCGTAATCCTGCGCCGTGAAGAACAGATTCTGTGGCGTGGTCTCGACGCTTGCGTCGGCCATGCCGCGCAGCCGGCTCCAGGTCTCGACGCCGAGTTCGGAGTTGATCTGCCGGACATGGACCTTCGCCTCAGCCGATGCTGCGGCGACAAGGGCGCGAGCGATGCCGTTGGCCTCCGCGAGCGGCGGCCGGCTGTCCAGGAAGGCGGCGATGCTGCGCGAGCGGTCGCGCGCGGAGCTGCCGGCCAGGATCGACTGGTCGCCGGGCGAGATGCCGACCAGCGTATCGGCGCCGGCGAACGCTTTCAGCGCCTGGGCGACGCTGTCGAGCGTTGCAAACAGGAATCCGTCCGGCACGTCGGCGGTAAAGAGCTCGAACGAGACCGGCGCGTGGTCGAGGAGGCGAGGGATGAGCAACAGATCGCGGCTGACCACGGCCTGCAGGCCGACATCGGCATGGATGCGGCCTTCTGCGATCGCCATTTTGTCGGCGAGTTGCTCGGCCGTGGCCGTCCAAGGCTCGTCGGTCGGCATGTCGAGCACGGTGGTCACGCCACCGAGCGCCGCCGCATGGGTGCCCGAGGAAAAGTCCTCCTTATGCGTCAGCCCAGGCTCGCGCAAATGCGCGTGCGCATCCACGAGACCGGGCAACAGGAAACAGCCGGAAGCGTCGATGACGGTTCTGGCTTCAGCGGCTTCCCCGGGTGCAATCAGCGCTACGACCTTGCCCGCGGCGATACCGACATCGCAGCGGCTCAATCCCTCGGCGTTGACCGCCATTGCGCTGCGGATCAGCGTCTCGAACAAGTCGTTGCGCTCCCTCAGCCGCGCTGCTCGAAGCGAGCATGATTGGCATGCCAGAAGCGCGCAATATCCTCGCGGCGCATGAAGGCGGCGCCGTCGCTTTGCTTGACATGCTCGATGACCTCGCGCAGGCCCGAGGCGCGGTTCGGCTGGCCCGTCCACCGGGCGTGGATGCCGATGGTCAGCATGCGGCCGCCGGTGTCGTCGGCTTCGGAGAGCATATAGTCGATGGCCGAGCGGCAATCCTCGGCGAAGTCGCGCGGATTGCTGTAGCCGGGCGCCACAAGGTAGCGGCTGTCGTTGAGCGCCTTTGAGTAAGGGACGACCAGGATTTCCGTGTCCCGGTGGTCAAGGAAATAGGGCAGGTCGTCATTGCAGGGATCGGAGTGGTAGAGGAAGCCGCCTTCCTCGACCAGCAGGTCGCGGGTGTTGACGCTGGGCAGCGAGCGGCAGTTCCAACCCAATGGGCGCTTCCCAAGCAGCCTTTCGTAGAGAGCAATCGCCTCGTGCAGATGGCGTTCTTCCTCATCTCGCTCCATCACCGTGTAGTCGATCCAGCGCAGGCCATGCCCCATCAGGTCGTGCCTTCGCGCTTTCATCCACTCGACCAGAGGCGGATTGCGCTCTAGCGCCACGGCGCAGGCGGAAAAGGTGACCGGAATGTCGTAGCGGTCGAAGAGCCTGGCCAGGCGCCAGACGCCGGCACGGCTGCCATATTCGTAATGCGTCTCGGTGCCGAGGTCGCGCACCGGCATGCTGCCGGTGAGATTGTATTCGCCCCAATTGTCGTTGCGGCCGTCTTCCAGCCAGTTGTACTCCGACCCTTCCTCGTAGTTGAGCACGAGGTTGACGGCGAGCTTGGCGCCGCCCGGCCAGGTGACGAAGGGCGGGTGAGGGCCGTAGCCGACAAAGTCGCGCGGCTGCTGCGCTTGCTGCGGATCGGTCGGCATCGGCTGGTCTCCTCTGATCTCGTTGGCTCAATTCTCGTTGGCAGCAATCCAATCCATGTAGGCGTGAAAGGCTTCCTTGCCGGGGCGCGGCCGCCATTCCGTGTCGCGCATGATGCGGGCGATGTCATAGGCGCCCCACATCCCGCCTTTCAGCGTCACATCCTGGACGATATTGGTGTCTTCGCCCGGCGTCACCTCGGCCTTCAGTCCCGGCACGCGCTCCCTTGCCCAGCCGATGATCTCGCCGATGGTCTGGCTGGAGCCGGAGCCGATGTTATAGTGGCGGTAATTGAGGCCTGGTGCATCGATCAGCGCCAGGATCGCGGCGGCGACGTCGGTCGAGGTCACGTAATCGCCGACGGGTTCGAGGCTGTTTGGCCTGATCGTTTCGCCTGCAAGGGCCATATGCGCGACGCGGTTCGGAACATGGCGAAAGTTGCGGCTCTCGGTGGCGCGGTCCATCGGGCCGTAGACGGAAGCAAGCCGCACAGACACCGCCGAGAGGCCGAACAGGTCGGCATAGCGGTTGGTGACCATCTCGGAGGCGAATTTCGAGATGCCGTAAAGCGTCAGCGGCGCGACATAGCCGTCTTCCGGCAGCGGTTCCCCGCTCCAGTCGGGGCCGTTGTGGCGGTAGACGGAACCGGAGCTGACATAGATGAAGCGCTTCAGGTCGGGATTCGTGCGCGCCCAGTCCAGCATGCGCACGGTGCCCATGAGATTGACATCGACGATGCGGGCCGGGTCCTCGGCCTCCGGCTGGCGTTTTGCTTCCGAGGCGCTGCCGCGCGAGATCGGCGTGATCGTCGCGCCGTGGACGATCGCCGTGATGCCT
>NZ_RZSA01000223.1:0-7715 GCF_003998075.1 Mesorhizobium sp. M2A.F.Ca.ET.037.01.1.1
GTACTGGGACACGATGCACCCTGCGCTGCGGACGGGCGCGCCGCGCGAGGCCGCCTTGCGCCGCATCAATGCGCTGCTCGACCTGCAAAACGGCCAGGAAGGCCTGCTGGCGAACCTCAGGCAGGCGGTATTCTTCTCGCCGCGCGCGATCGGGCCGATCAGTGGCCGGGACCTGGAACAGGCGGCGCTCGACGAACGCGTCATGCTCCAGGAGGCAGCCTCCGGCCTCGGGACCGCCGAAAAGGCGGCGCTGACGAACGCCCACAACCAGCTGTTGAACCGTGTGCGCACAGGATGCGCGGCGCAGATCGATCAAGCAGCGGACGCGATGACGTCGCTGCTGGCCGACGCGCGTGCCGCGATCGCCGCTCTCGACGCGATTGATACCGCCCTCAATGCCCGCATCGAAGGCAATGGCGCCACCGTCCCGGAATTGAAGAAGTTCCTGCAGCGTTTGCTGACGACGCTGGAGCGGAATTCCAGCGCGGGCGCCCAAGTGGCGAATGGTGCCGCGAAAGCCTCCCCACAGCCGGTTCAGCCGGCATCGACGCCCGCCCGAAACGGTCATGGAGCCGAG
This sequence comes from Mesorhizobium sp. M2A.F.Ca.ET.037.01.1.1, assembly GCF_003998075.1. Taxonomy (NCBI): domain Bacteria; kingdom Pseudomonadati; phylum Pseudomonadota; class Alphaproteobacteria; order Hyphomicrobiales; family Phyllobacteriaceae; genus Mesorhizobium; species Mesorhizobium sp. M2A.F.Ca.ET.037.01.1.1. Next base: position 578 of record NZ_RZSA01000223.1, read on the forward strand.
CCGATGGCAAGTGTGGCAAGCCCAGTCGAAGCGAGCGCCGGCCTGCCGGACCGGATCAACTCGCGCGACGAAGTCGTCAAATGCCTGGACCTCGTCGTCGCCTTCTACGACCGCACCGAGCCGTCCAGCCCCATCCCGCATCTCGCCCGGCGGGTGCGCCGGATGGTGCACATGGATTTCGTGGAACTGATGGAAGATCTCGCCCCGTCGGGGCTGAAGGAATTCCGGCTGCTTGCCGGTGTCCCGGATCCCAAGAAGCCGGCCCAGAAGGATGAAAGGTAACAAGCATGCCAGCAGAGAGCAAAGCGAAGGTCATCGAAAGAAACCGCGCGCCGCGCGTGCAGATCGCCTACGATGTCGAAACCTACGGCAGCCCGACGACGATCGAACTGCCGTTCGTCATGGCCGTGATGGCGGACCTTGCAGGCGCTTCGCAGACCAAGGAAGCGTCGAAATCGGTCCTCGACCGCAACTTCGTCGAAACCGACGCCAACCGCTTCCCGAAATTCATGGAAGCGATGGGGCCGCGCGTGAAGGCGCGGGTGAAGAACACCTTGCCGCAAGCCGAGGGCCAGGAGCGGGACGAAGAGCTCGCCATCGACCTCACCTTCTCCAAGATGGGCGACTTCGCGCCGGACAAGATCGCCGAGCAGGTCCCGCAGCTGGCCGAGATCCTGAAGATGCGCCGCCAGCTCGAGGAGTTGCTGGGCTTCATGGACGGCCGCGTCGACGCCGAAAAGCGCATCGCGCAGCTTCTGAACAACGAGCCGCTGCTGAGCAAGATCGCCAGCCAGGCGATGGATGACGGCAAGGGCGAGGAGTAAGTCATGGCCGAACAGCAAAAAACCGCAGCCGCCACCGCCGAGGCGGAAGCCATCGATCTCGGCGAATTCAGCGGGCTCCTTGAAAAGGATTTCAAGGTCAAGAAGGACGACAGCGAGAAGCTGCAGCAGCTGGTGCGCAACCTGGCACTGGCGGCGCAATCGCGCTCCGAGACGACGACCATCTCTTCTAACGCGATCAAGTCGATCAAGTCGCTGATCGCCGGCATCGACAAGATGCTGACGACGCAGGTCAACGAGATCCTGCATGCGCCGGAAGTGCGCGAGATGGAAGGCACGTGGCGCGGCCTCTGGTACCTGATCAACAACACCGAGACCGATACCAAGCTGAAGATCCGGGTGATGAACATCTCCAAGGAGCAGCTGGCCGACACGCTGGAAGACTATGAAGGCCAGATGTGGGACCAGAGCCCGATCTTCAAGAAGGTCTACACGGACGAGTATTCGATGCTGGGCGGCGAGCCTATCGGCTGCATCATCGGCGCCTACGAGTTCTCCAACCACCCGCGCGACGTCGGCCTACTGCGCAACATCTCGGGCGTCTGCGCCTCGGCGCACACGCCGTTCATCGCTGCCGCCTCGCCGCGGCTGTTCCGCATGGACAGCTGGCAGGAACTGCCGAACCCGCAGGACCTGCAGATGATCGTGAACAACCCGGCCTATGCCTCCTGGCAGTCGCTGCGCGAAAGCGAGGATGCCCGCTATATCGGGCTCACCATGCCGCGCGTGCTGGCGCGCCTGCCCTATGGTTCTGAAACCGTTCCGGTGAAGGGCTTCACCTTCGAGGAGGAGGTGGGCGGCGACCACAACAAATATGTCTGGATGAACGCCGCCTTCCCGATGGGCGTCAACATCAACCGCAGCCACAAGCTCTATGGCTGGGGCACGCAGATCCGCGGCGTCGAGAATGGCGGCACGGTGCTCAACCTGCCGGTGCACGCCTTCCCAACCGACGACGGCTCGATCGCGATGAAATGTCCGACCGAGGTCGCCATCGACGACCGGCGCGAAGCGGAATTGGCCAAACTCGGCCTGATGCCGATCCTGCACCGCAAGAACACCGACCTTGCGGCCTTCATCGGCGCGCATTCGCTGCAGGACGACGAGACGCGCGCCGGACGTCTGGTCGATCCTGACGCGCAGTCGAACGAGCGGCTTTCCGCCAACTTGCCTTACCTGTTCCCGGTCTCGCGCTTCGCGCACTACCTCAAGGCGATCGCGCGCGACAAGATCGGCTCGTTCAAGGAACGCACCGACATGGAGATCTGGTTGACAGAATGGATCAACCGGTACGTGCTGGCCAACCCTGCCTTCGCCGACGACAAGGCGCGCGCCAAGCGCCCGCTTGCCGCGGCCGAGGTGCAGGTCGACAGCGTCGAAGGCCGGCCCGGTTACTACAACGCCCGTTTCTATCTGCGTCCGCACTATCAGTTGGAAGGCATCAACGCCTCGCTCCGGCTGGTGTCGGAACTGCCGTCGGTGAAGGGCTGAACTCGTTAAGCAAAGTCATCTTGTTTCGTAGCGGTGGAGAAAGACAATGCCAGACAGAACCGATGCGCCCTCGACGAAAATCGACGGCTTCCTGAAAGTGCCGGACATCAAGGGCCCGAGCAAACGTGACGGCCATGAAGACGAGATCGAGATCCACGGCGTCGACTACAAGATGATCGCGCCCTACGACCCGAACTCGCTGTCGCGGCGCGGCCGCGTGTCCATGGGAATGATCAAATTCTTCAAGCACTACGACAAGTCGTCGCCCTACCTGAAGAAGGCGCTGTTCGAGAACAAGGCGCTGGACGAGGTGGTGTTCTCGGCACGCCGCACCATCGACGGCGAGACGAGCGACTATCTGGTGGTGACTCTCACCGACGCCTCGATCATGGAATACGATATGCGGCAGGCGCAGGACGAGCCAGACCTGATCGAGGAAGAGGTCAGCTTCGCCTACAAGAAGATCAAGTTCGTCTACGACAAGGACGATGAGATCGAAATGGACGTCTATGTCGGCAAGTGAGGCCAAGCGGCCCGGCGCAAAGGCGCAGCTCGCCGGCAGCTCCCGGGCAAAGCGCGAGGCGGTTCAGCCCTCCCTCTGGGACCGCCTCGTCAACGATTTGCCCGGGCTGACGTCGGAGATCGACGGGCTGCGTCGCCTGCTGGATGAAGAACTCGGCGCCGAGCGCGTCGAGGCTCTTCTTGCCGGCAGCGCGCGGGCCATCGATGCCGATGCCGAGCTTACGGCCGAGCAGAAACGGCGACTGCATAGGCTGATCTTCCAGACCGAGCATCGCGCCGAAATCGAAAGCCGCGGCGTGGTGGTATCGGCGCGCGTGCTGCGCGAAGCCGTCCGGCGCGACATAGAGGCGCTGTTCAACACCGAGCGTTTCGAATCCGTGCCGATGCTGTCCGACGCCGAGCACGAACAGCCCTTGGACGAGTTGCCGTCGCTGGCCGATTTTCCGGAAGTGCGCCGCAGCGTCGTCAATTACGGCGTGCCGTCCTTCTCCGGCCGCTCCTCGCGGGATTTCGACCGCGACACGCTGGCGCGCGAAATCCGCGCGGTGCTCGCCACCTTCGAGCCGCGTCTCAAGGAAAGCGCGACAACCGTGAATGTCACGCTCGGCGACAAAAGCGTCGGCCTCAAGATCGAGATCGACGCCGTGCTGATCATGACGCCGACGCCGGAACGCATGCGGCTGCGCACCACGATCAATCTCGACAACGGCCTGGCGCGAACCGAATTCCGGGAGACCTGAGATGGATCGGGTCTTCGTAGAGTATTACGAAGAGGAACTAACCCATATCCGGGCGCTGGCCGCGGAATTCGCCGACATGCATCCGGCGGTCGCGCGCAACCTTTCCCTCGATACCGTCCCCTGCCCCGACCCCTATGTCGAAAGGCTGCTCGACGGCGTTGCCTTCCTTGCGGCGCGCACGCGGCTCAAGGTCGACGCGGAGCGCTCGCGCTTCTCGCGAGCCGTGCTCGACGTGCTTTACCCGGACCTGGTGACGCCGGCGCCTGCGACGGCGATGGCCGTGCTGAAACCTGGACAGCAAGTGCAGTCGATGATCGCCGGCCATGCCGTCGCGCGCGGCACGCGGCTGGTCTCGGGCCTGCATCCGGGGCTCTCGACGCGCTCGACCTTCACCACCGCGCAAGAGGTCACGCTGTGGCCGATCGCGATCACCTCGGTCGGCTATTTCCAGGACCGCAGCGCGCTGGCGGCCGCCGGCATCGCGCCGATCGGCGGCGTGCGCGGCGAGGCGGCGTTCCGCATCACGCTGGCGCGGACCGGAAAGGGCAAGCTCAGCGAGTTGTCGCTCGACCGCCTCGACCTCTATTTCGCCGGGCGCGCCAAGGCGCCGCTCATCTTCGACGCGATCTTCGGCGCCTGCTCGGCCGTCGGCGCGCGGGCGGAAGGCAAGACCAATCCGCTCACCGCCCTGCCCGAGCCCGAGATGATCGGCATCGACGACGACGAAGCGCTGATGCCGCGCACCCGCCCGACTTTCGAGGGGTACCGGCTGCTGCGCGAATATTTCATGATCCCGGAGCGCTTCCACTATGTGCGGGTCGCCGGCCTGCAGCCGGTGGTGCGCAAGTGCGATGGTGCAATAGAGATCATCTTCCTGTTCCGGCGTCCGGTGCCGGAGCTCGCCGATGTGACGGCCGCCGATTTCGAGCTGTTCGCGACGCCGATCATCAATCTCTTCGAACGCGAATGCAACGTCATCGAGATCGATCCGCGCCGGACGCGCCAGGTGCTGCATGCTGATCGCACCAGGGCGCGCGACTTCGAGATCTTCCGCGTCACCCGGGTTGAGGACGCCGACGCCGAAGGCAGCGAAGCGGTCATTCCCGAATTGTTCAGCCTCGGGCAGAACCGCGGCAGCGGCTGGGTCTACTCGACGGAGCGGCGCCCGCGCCGGGCAACGGAGGACGAGCGGCGCGACGGCCTGACCCGCACCTCCTATACCGGCGACGATGTCTTCATCGCGGTGTCGCGCCCGGCGGGGAGCCCGGCCAACCGGCCGCTCAAGCGGCTCGACGTGATGGCGCTCTGCACCAATCGCGACCTGGCGATCCTGGACGACACGCCGACGCTGACGCTGGAGACCGCCGATCCGGTGGAAGCGGTGCGGCTGCTCGGCGCGCTGCGGCCGCCGCAGCCGGCCATCCCGGCAGCTCTGCCGGCCGGCGCCGAAGGCGAATCCCGCGCCGACAATCTCGCCTGGCGGCTGGTGGCGCAGCTTTCGCTCAACTTCCTCAGCCTCGCCAAGGAGGGCCGCGGCGTCGACCCGCTGCACGCCTTGCTCGACCTCTACGCCGATCGCGGCGATCCAAGCCTTGCCCGCAACGTGCATTCGATCACCCGCATCGACTCGCGCCCGGTGATCGAGCGGCTGCAGATCGACGGGCCGATGTGTTTCGGCCGCGGCACCGAGGTGACGCTGCATGTCGACCAGTCGGTGCTGGCGGGTCAAAGCACACTGCTGCTTTCGGCCCTGCTTGCGCGGCTGTTCGCCCGCCATGCCGGGATAAATGGTTTCGTGCGGACTCGCACGCGGTTGCTGCAGAAGCAGGAGGATGTGCCATGGCCGATGACGCCCGGCAATCGCTACCTGATCTAGCGCAACCGGCCCCAACGGAGGCGGAGCCGCTGTCGGAGGGGTACGACTTCTTCGAGCTGCTGCGCCGGCTGGAGCAGCGACGGGGTCTGTTCGGCCATTCGGGAACCGCGGAGCGCGAGCCGGCAAGGCTCGGCCAGCATGTGCGCCTGAGCTTCTCGGCCAGGGACGTGGTCAAATTCCAAGATGCGGGCGAAAAGGCTCCGGCGCGGGTGACCCTCGCCAATCTCGGCCTGCTCGGGCCGGAAGGGCCGATGCCGCTGCATCTGACGCGCTGGGTGCTCGACCGGCTGTCGCAACGCTGGTTCACCGGTGCCGACGCCGAGCAGACCAGCGACACGACCTTCGTCGACTTTGTCAACATCCTGCAGCACCGCATGATCGCGCTCTACTATCGCGCCTGGGCGGACGCGCATCCGGCGGTGCAGATCGAACGTTCGGTCGGCGGTCGTGTCCGCGCCATGCTGGAAGCCATGGCCGGCATCGGCCTTCCCGGCACGCAGGACCCCGAGCTCGACACGGTTCGGCTGCGCCAGGCCGGATCGCTGGCGAACCAGGTCGACGGCGCGGAGCGGCTGACGCTGTTCCTCGCCACCGCCTTCAAGGTGCCGGTTGAGATCAAGGAATTCGTCGCCGCCTGGATCGCCATTCCGAAGGCGCTGCAGAGCCAAGTCGGCAAGGCCTATGCGGCGCTGGGGCGCGGGGCCACGATCGGCCCGCGCGTCTTCAGCCGGCAGAGCCGCATCGAATTGCGCGTCGGCCCGCTCAGCCTCGACGATTTCAAGTCGTTCCTGCCTGGAGAACGGAGGCTTGTCCTGTTCAAGAAGGCGGTGCGCGACATGATCGGCGAAGCCCTTGATGTCGACCTCAGGATCGTGCTCGCGCGCGACGCCGTGCCGGCGCCCAAGATGGGAACGATCCAGCTCGGCCGGACCTCATGGCTCTCGCGCCCCACCGAAATGGGAGACGCCGACGATCTCAGGCTGCGCACCATCGTCGGTTGGCGGCCGGACATGGCGGAGGCAGCCTGATGAGCCTGCTTCTGACCCTGGAACAAGGTCCGCGCTCGCAGGTGGTCAGGCAGACCCGGCTGGACGAGGGCGAGTTGGTGATCGGCCGCAGCGCCGATGCCGGCTGGCAGATCGACGACCCGGACATGTTCGTCTCACGCGCGCACTGCAAGATCAGCGGCGGCCGCGACGGCTATTTTGTCACCGACACGTCGAGCAGTGGATTGTTCATCGACGACTCCGACAGCCCGCTCGGAACCGGCAGGTCGACGCGCTTGCAAAGCGGCATGCGGCTGCGCATGGGCGACTATGTGCTCCATGTTGAGATCCAGCCGGGCGCCGGCCACACCTCGATCGGCCAGGCGCCGATCGCCAATGCTGTGCCGGCATGGCCGTCGCCACAGGCGCGGACGCCAGCCAATATCGGCGGCGACGATTTCTTCTCGGCCAAGGCCGAGGAGGAGCCGCAGCGGCCGCGCCCGGCCGGGCTGCCCGATCCGTTCGAGCAGCCTGTGCCCGGAGCTTACGATCGCGCTTCGAACCAGCGCAGCTCGCCGGCCTTCGACGATCCGTTCAGCCTCGATCCGGTGGCGACGCCGACCTCGAACGACGAGCCCGCCACCGGCCGAGCGGACCCGTTCGGCTTTGGCGACATGCCAG
>NZ_RZSA01000224.1:0-7713 GCF_003998075.1 Mesorhizobium sp. M2A.F.Ca.ET.037.01.1.1
CCAGTACAGCCCCGATGAGATCGAGAACAATCTTTACCTCATGGTGCAACCCTTCGTCTGGGTGATGGGCGAGGAGCTGCAGAAGACCGGCGGCTCGGCCGTCATCGCGCGCGATGTTCGGCGCGTGCCGCCCGGCGCCATCGACCCGACCGTGAAGAACCTGCAGTGGGGCGATTTCGTGCGCGGCATGCTCGAGGCCCGCGATCGCGGCGCCAACTACCCAATCCTGACCGACGGGGACGGAAACCTTACGGAAGGGTCCGGCTTCAATGTCTGCATTATCAAGGACGGCGTTCTGCGGACACCTAAGCGCGGCGTGCTGGAGGGCGTGACCCGCAAGACCGTGCTGGAGGTCGCCAAGGTGCATGGCGTCGAGTGCCATGTGGAGGACGTCCCGGTGAGCGCCGCCTATAATTGCGATGAGTTGCTCTTTGTCACCACGGCCGGCGGCGTCATGCCGATCACGAAGCTGGATGGAGCGCCGGTCGGCGGTGGGGAAGTCGGCCCGATCAGCAGGACGATCTGGAAGGCCTACTGGGAAGCCCACTACGACCCGATGCACAGCTTCGCGATCAACTATTGAGAGATTGGCAGGCGTGCCCGACGGCCCAACATGAACGGCGGCTTTAAGCCACTTCGACAAAAGGCTGCGGATCCCAAATGGATCGCAGCCTTTTTCATTTCGGCATCGATCGTTCAGGCGATCCGGCAGGCGTCTTCAAAGGCAAGCCGAGGCAGCCTCGGAAACAAGCCAGTGGGATCGCCATAGCCGAGGTTGACCAGAAAATTGCTCTTCCAGCTCGTCCCGGAGAAGAAGGCCTCGTCGACGAGATGGTTCTTGAAACCGGACATCGGTCCGGCATCGAGTCCCAGCATGCGGGCGACGAGGATGAGGTAAGCGCCCTGGAGGGTACCGTTGCGAAAGGCGGTTTCGTGCGCGACGTCGGGGCTCGACGTGAACCAGGCGCGCGCGTCCGTGTGCGGGAAGAGCTCGGGCAAACGATCATAGAAGGCTTCATCGTAAGCAACGATCGCGGTTACCGGTGCTGCCATGGTCTTGGCGGAATTGCCGCTGCTCAAAGCCGGACGGAGTTTCTCCTTGGCTTCGGACGACCGGACAAAGACGAACCTGCCAGGCGAGCAGTTCGCCGAAGTAGGGGCCATCTTCAGAAGGTCGTAGAGCTGCCTCAGCGTATCGTCGGAGACCGGCCTGTCCGTCCACTTGTTGTGTGTTCGGGCCTTCGTAAAAATGCTGTAGTCGGCCATTGCGATCCTTGGGCATGGTTTCAAGCACCCTGTCGCACGCGACCTGGAGCCTGAGGGTTCGGCGATATCCTCGAAGACGCGGCGATCCCTATTTTAGGACCGCCGCCGGGGCTCGCCTTCAACGGGCGACTTTAAGCCTTGCCAGCACGAGCGGATTCTCGTTTGCCGGAATTCGCGTGCGCTCGGCCTTCAGCTCCGCGAAAGCCTGCTCGCTAGCCTTCAGCGTCTGCTCGATATCGGCCGCCGTCATGGCCGCGTTCAGGAACATGTTGTGATACGGGTGGAAATAGACGCCATGTTTGAGGGTGTTTGTCACCCAGGCATAGCCGAGCCGCATATCCGGATCGTCATGGAACAGGATCTGCGGCATCTGCGACGGACCGGTCTGACGCAGCGCGAAGCCGAAGGCGACGGCCTGCTCGTTGAGGCCGTCACGCAACTTGTCGCCCAGCTCCACTGTGTGTTCCAAATACTTGGTTTCGTGGATCAGGCGCAGCGTCTCGAGGCCGGCTGCCATCGGAACGGCCGAGAACCAGAATGAACCGGTGGCGAAGATGGAACGAGCGGCGGAGTAGAAACGCTGCGAGCCCATCATGGCCGAGATCGGATGTCCGTTGGCAATGGCCTTGCCCCAGCAGCTGATATCGGGTTCCACTCCCAGGATTGACCACGAGCAGTCGCGCGCCAGCCTGAAACCGGCGCGGACATCGTCGACGATCAGCGGCGCGTCTACAGCATCGCAAATCTTGCGCGCCGCCTGGGCGAACGCCTCGGAGGGGATCAGCTGATCGGCAAATACCTCATGCTTGAAAGGCGTGGCGAAAACGCCGGCGACGTCGCCGTCAGCCGTCCGCACCGCGGCCTCCAGGCTTTCGACGTTGTTGTACTCGTAGGCGATGATCTGGCGCCGCTCGTCATCGACGATACCGGTGCGGTTCGGCGTACACCAGGGCTGGGAGCCGTGATAGGCGCCGGTCGCCACCAGTATCTTTCGGCGTTTGGAATAGGCGCGCGCGGTCGTCATCGCCATCGAGGTGGCGTCGCTGCCGTTCTTGCAGAACATCGCCCAATCGGCATGGGACACTATCGAAACCAACGCCTCGGCTAGTTCGACCATCAGGGGCGACGGTCCGGTCATGGTGTCGCCGAGCTCGGCCTGCCGGCGCGCGGCGGCTTCGACCTCGGGGTTTCCATAGCCAAATAGATTAGGACCATAGGCGCTGAGATAGTCGATATATTCATTGCCATCGACATCCCACAGTCTTGCGCCGCTGGCACGGCTAAAGAATTGCGGAAAGTGGGAGGGCAAAAGTGCTGTCGATTCATGGCCATACATACCCCCAGGTATGACACGGCGGGCACGCTCCAGCAGCTCTGAATTCCGACGATTCGACCAAGTCATTGATGTGATTTCCCTATTTTCGCTGTAGCCTATAGCAAGAAAAATATCTGCTATCAATGATGAATCCGATGGATTGTCGGCTGCTTTTCCGATACAAAACTCGGGAGCCCGGCATGCGGACGCATCCGCGGCTACCGCAGACCGGCTAGTGCCGAGCGTCCGAGGAGAAAAGCTGATGGCAGGATCGATCGTCGGAGAAGCCAAGCTTTCTTGGAGGCTCCGAGCTCGGCCAGCCGGCTAAAGACGCGACGTCACCGAAACCGGAAATCAAAAGAGCCAAAGGGGAATCCATGAACACCACCAAGAATGGTCTGAGCAGACGCAGGGTGCTGAAGTTGGGCGCCGGTACGGTCGCCGCCGCTTCATTTTTTGCAATGCCGGCGATTGGCCGGGCGGCACCCACCTCGATCTCGGTCGCCAATGGCGGAGGCGCGCTAGGCGACGCGTTCAAGGCCGCATGTTTCGACACCTTTGAGAAGAAGACCGGCGTCAAGATCATCAGCGCTCCTTACATGGAAGGCGCACGGCTGAAGGCAATGGTCGAGGCCGGCGCGGTCGACATCGATGTCACGGATACGGATTCCTCCGAGGCCGCGCCGCTGGCCGTTGCCGGCCTTCTCGACGAGATCGACTACAGCGTCGTCCCGAAGGAAGGGCTGATCGATGGCGCAGCCAGCAAGTACTGGACGTCGTGCTACATCGCCGGCTGCGTCCTGAGCTGGAACACTGATTCCAAGGACGGACGCCCGAAGAACTGGCAGGAGTTCTTCGATCCGAAGATCAAGGGTCGCAGGACGCTCTGGAAGAACGCCGCGCAGACCATGGAAGTGGCCGCGCTTGGTGCCGGCCAAACGCTGGACAAGCTCTATCCGCTAGATATCGACCGCGCCTTCGCCATGCTCGACGGCATCCGTTCGTCCATCACCTGGTGGACGTCGGGCGCGCAGAGCGCCCAGCTTCTTGCCAATGGCGACGCCGATTTCGGCATGTGCTGGAACGGCCGTGTCGACCCGGTCAAGCAGCAGGGCGGGCCGATCGACTATACGTTCGACTACTCGCTGCACACGCCTGGTATCTGGAGCCTGCCGAAGGGCGGGCGCAACCGGGACACCGCGATGAAATTCATCGCGCATTGCATGGACCCTGAGGTCCAGGCCGCCTTCTCTAAACTGATCCCTTATGGACCGACGAACGACAAGGCGTTCGATATCCTGTCGCCCGCGGAGCGCGCGCGCATGCCAAGCTCGCCGGAGAACCGGAAGCTTTCGGCCGCGATCGATGGCGACTACTGGCTCGAGAACGGCACCAAGATCTACGACCGCTTTAACACGTGGGTCGTAGCGAAATAAGCGAACCTCCCAAGACTGGCCGCGTGGGCAAAGATTTGCCCACGCGGTTCTTTCTTTCGTCCAGTTCGACGCTATTCGCCAATTCGACGCCCACCGGCGCCGCTTGTGCGAGAGCCTGACAATCTGTTGAAGTGTCTTGCGCCGTCAAACACGCCAGGAATCCGTGTGTGAGGATATGTTGACGTCATGAAGCATCGCAGCTTCCTGCTATATCTTCCCGTCGCCTTGCTGCTAACGCCCTTCTTCCTCGCGCCGATGGCGGTGATCGGAACGGAGAGCTTCAGCGGCCAGCATGGGATCGGGGCGGAATATATGAAGGTCGTGACCGACCAAGGCATCAGAACAGTCCTCTACAACACCTTCTATGTCGCGGCGATGGTGACGATCTTTTCGCTGCTGATCGGCTACCCGATCGCCTATGTGCTGGCACGGCTCAGGGGCCGATGGGCCACCATCGGCATATTCCTGATCTTCCTGCCCTTCTGGGCGAGCACGGTTATACGTTCCTTTGCCTGGATGATCCTTCTCGGACGCAAGGGCCCGGTCAACTCTGTCCTGGTTGGCATCGGCCTTATCGAGGATCCGATCCGTTTCATCGACAACGGGCTAGGGCTGATGGTCGCCATGACCTATATCATGGTGCCATTCATCGTCGTCCCCATCCTCAACGGCTTGCGCGCCATCGACCCCAATCTGCCGCGCGCAGCCGCGGTGCTCGGCGCAAATCCATGGCGACAGTTCCTCGCCGTCACCCTGCCGCTCTCCATGCCCAACGTGGCGGTGGGCTGCACCATCGTCTTTGTCACCTCGCTAGGCTTCTTCGTCACGCCGTCGCTTCTAGGCGGAGACCTTACGGTGGTTTCGATGCTGATCAGCGAACAGGCCAACAGATTGCTGGATTGGCCGCTCGCCTCGGCGCTCGCGATCATTGTGCTGTTCCTCACCATCATCATCTTCGCGCTGCTGCGGGTCAGCCAACTGGCTTCCCGCCGCAAGGGCGCGGCTCAGGCGGGAGTGTTCGCATGAGCGTGTCCGAGAAGAAGCTCTGGGGCGCCTGGGGCCGGTTCCTGAACAGCCTCGTCGGAGCTATGCTCATCGGGTTCCTGGTGCCTATCCTGGTGGTCGTCGCAGTATCGTTCCAGAGCAAGTCGTACCTGTCGTTTCCGCCCACCGATTTTTCGCTGCGCTGGTACCAGCAGTTCGTCGGCAACGACGACTACCGCTCCGCCATCCTGAACAGCATCATGATCGGCGCGGCGGCCGCGGCGCTTGCGACGATCGCCGGGATTTCGACCGCGTTGGCCGTCGTTCGCGCGAGCGTGCCAGGGTCCACCATCGTAAGCGCGCTCTCCGTCGCCCCCGCGATATTGCCGCAGATCGTTCTGGCGATCGGGCTCTTCCCAATCAGCGTATGGCTGGGAGTTCAAGGCACGCTGTGGGCCGTGATCCTGGCGCATGCTGTCATCGGCCTGCCCTTCCCGTTCATCACTGTCTGCGGCGCGCTCGCATCCTATTCCAGCCGGATCGAGATCGCGTCGATGACGCTGGGCGCCAATTCATTCCAGACGTTCCGGCTGATCACTTTCCCGATGATCAGACCGGCAGTGATCGCGGGTTTCATCTTCGCTTTCGCGGCGTCGCTCGACGAGCTGGTGCTGGCGCTCTTCCTGAGCAGCCCCTCGACGCGGACATTGCCTTTGCTGCTTTGGGAGCAGCTCAATTTCCAGGTCACTCCCGAAATCGCTGCCGCGGCAAGCGTCATTCTCGCCGTAACAAGTCTACTCATTCTCGTGGCAACTTTGTTGCCCGGTCTCGGTAAGGACAACTAGGATGCTGCAGATGCCAGGTCGATCCGCGACAGGTCAGAACCGTGCTGCTGGGGGCGCCGCGGTTTCCATCCGTAATCTTTGCAAGCGCTACAACAATTTCGAGGCCGTCGTCCCCACGTCCGTCGAGATAGATTCCGGCGATTTCTTCGCCATCATCGGACCGAGCGGCTCCGGCAAGTCGACGCTGCTCGGCATGATCGCGGGCTATATCGATCCGACCGAAGGGCAGATCGTAGTCGACGGGCGCGACATCGTTCCCGAACCTATCTACCGGCGCAACATCGGCATGGTCTTCCAGAACTATGCGCTGTTTCCGCATCTGTCGGTCGCCCAGAATGTCGCCTATCCGCTGAAGATTCGCGGCGTGCCGAAAGAGGAGATTGCAAGGCGCGTGCGCGAGAGCCTGGCCATGGTGCGGCTTGAAGCATTCGCGTCGCGCAAGCCCTCCGAACTATCAGGCGGACAACAGCAGCGCATCGCGCTGGCCAGGGCATCGATCTATCATCCGTCGATCCTGCTGATGGACGAGCCGCTCGGCGCGCTGGACAAGAACCTCCGGGACGAGATGCAGGAAGAGATCAAGCGCTTCCAGCAGGAGCTGGGCGCGACCGTCATCTACGTCACCCACGACCAGCAGGAAGCGGCGTTCCTAGCCGACCGCATCGCCATCATGCGCGACGGCTCCATGACGCAGATCGGCAGCCCGCGCGCGCTCTATGAGCAGCCGAACAGCCGCTTCGTTGCCGAGTTCCTCGGCGAGGCCTCGATCTTCCCGGTCAAATTGGCTGCCGGCAAACAGGCCGGCCAGCCTTGCCGGATCGTCCTCGAAGATGGCACCCAGGCGTTTATCCGCACCGACGAGGCCACGGCCCCCGGCAGCTTCGCATGCATCCGGCCGGAACGCGTCACTGTCGGCCCGAAAGCGCGCGGTCTCGACAATGCCTATACGGGCATCGTGCGAGAGAGCCTCTATACACCGGGCAGCATCCGCTACCGTATCGAACTCAATGGCACCGGCTCCACGGTCAAGTCGCGCGTGCTGCCGCAAGGCAATACCGAGGTCTTCGAAACCGGAAGCACCGTGGACATTGGATGGTCGGCCGACGACATGACCATCCTTCGGGAATAGTCAGGGCGGGTCGCCAGCTCCACCTAGGGGTACTATTTCAGCTTCTGCTGGCCATAGGTCTTGTACCGGTTCTTGACCACGTTCAGCTCGTCTTCCGTCAGCATCACCGGGCGCCCGAGCGTCGAGGCAAGCATGTATTGCCTGGCCAGCGTCTCCAGTTTTTCGGTACGGGCGACCGCGGCGGCAAGATCGGGTCCGTAGGCGATCATGCCGTGATTAGCGATCAGGCAGGTGTTCCGTTTCGCCAGCGCCCGCACCACGACCTCGGCCAGTTGCGTCGTGCCGAACGGCGCATAATCGGAACAAGGAACATCGTCGCCGCCGAACGACGCGATCATGTAGTGGAATGGCGGAAGGCCCTGCCGCAGGCACGACAGCGCCACGCAGTGATCCGGATGGGCATGCACGACGGCCTGCGCCTCAGGAAACGCCTTGTAGATCGCCGCGTGCATGTTCCATTCGCTTGACGGACGGATCTCGCCATTCCAGCTGCCGTCGAGCGTCATCTCGACCATCGCGGCCTGGTCGAGCTTTTCGGGCGAGATGCCCGTCGGCGTTATCAGCATGCCGCCGGTACCGAACCGCAGGCTGAGGTTCCCCGAGGTTCCGCTGTTCAGGCCTTTTGACGCGACGGCGCGCACGGCATCGACAAGAGACTGGCGCATCGCTGCTGATTGATCGGTCATTGGGTTCTCGCCTTTGGCGGCCATTGTTCGAGATAGGGTTCGACGCTTACGG
>NZ_RZSA01000225.1:0-7703 GCF_003998075.1 Mesorhizobium sp. M2A.F.Ca.ET.037.01.1.1
GAACTCGGCCAGCAGCTCGGCATCCGAATGGCCTTCCCATAAGCCGAAGGAATCCTGAGTACGAATGAGCCGCAGGAGGCATTTGACGAACGGGGAAGCAAGGGCCTCGCCGTCCCCGTGGACAGCAGGGCCAACCGGTTCATGAGGAATTTCGCTTTTCCCCAATTTCAGTACTCCTCTTGAAGGACGATCTCTTTTTCTGCGATGTGTGGTTCGGGCGCTTGCGTGGGCGGGGAATGGCTTGGGCGAGCCGATCCCACGCAACAGTGTCCCGTGGCCGACCTCGAGCACGTCCACCAATGCGAGACCTTTCACCGCGGCGCGAACGCCTGCGCCGCGGTTCGACCCGAGGTAAACGCAATGGAAATTCCACCTGCCGCAAGCCGCGCACTTTTGCGGCATCGACGTTATTGCTGCGAAGTGCGCCTGGGCGGGCGGATTTGCCGGTGTTCAATTCCAATTGTCATGCCCTTCGCGATCCTTGCTCAGGAAGTGACAGCGTTTTGAGTTTCGGAAGTCTTGTTTTGCGGAGCCACACAGAGACCCGCGTGACAGGCAGGCTCACCCGTGTAGTTGGCCAGGGCTTGGAGCAACGAGGTGAGGTAGCGCTGTTTGGTTTGGTCCGGCACTGGCTCCGAATGGTCCAGCGATTTGATTGCCACCTCGATCAACTCGATCGCCCGGTCCTTGTTGCCGCTCTCGTAATAATACTGAGCGACCGGAAAGTAACACCCGAATTTAAAGTCTCCATCGCCTTGCGGAGGATTAAGTTCCAGGATCTGTTCGGAGAGCTCCTTGCCCATCGCAAAGCGATCATCATGCGGAAGATGGGAGTTGTCGATCGTGGGATGGAAGAGTTGGTTCAGCGCCATCACCACCCAAGACATCGCTTCGAACTTTTTGTTGATCGCGTCCTCGACCAATTCGCGCATAAGCGGCAAGCCGGTTTTGATGTCGCGCAGCTTGTGAAGCAGAATATCCGCATGAACCCGCCGAAAATCAAAAGAGTCTGGCATCACGGCGAGGCCTTCTTCGATGGCCAATAGTGCCGCTGCCCAATCCTCGTCCTGCATCGCCGGCCCAAGTTTGGCGTATATCGGCTGACTCAGCGACGATTCGCGCACACGCGAGATTCGCTTTGCATCGACGGCTTTCGCTTCATAGCTGCTGCGCCAGCTGCCGTTAAGGACTTTCGGCAAAACGTCATCGAGAGGTGCCGGGTGGCCGATATAAGCGATGTGGCCGTCGCGGTCGACCACGAACGAGGTGGGAATCCCGAACGAAGAGCTGGGTTCCAGCCAGAGCTTTTTCATTTCGCCAGTGCAATCGAACGCTGTCCGATAATTCAGATTCGGGAACTTCTCGGTCAGCCAGGCATCCACGTTGGTCCGCGCTTCGTCCGCGGTTGCAGCCTTTTCGCAAGCTGCGACTCCGATAATCTCAAATCCGCTGTCTTTATATTTCTCCTGCAGTTCGATCAAATGGGGCATGGCGTGGACACATGGTCGGCACCAAGTCGCCCAAAATTCAACGAGGTAGACCTTGCCGGGCCGAAGGCTCGTGAGGGGCTCGCCACGCAGCCAGTTCTCCACTTTCAGCGCAGGAGCCGGGGACCCCATACGCAGTTCCATCTTGGTGTCCAAAGTCATTCCACACCTTTCGTCTCTTTTGTCGCGGAATATTTTCCAGTCAAAATCGGACACGGTCTCGAGGGCATTGCTCCCTCTCGCTTGCTTCAGCGGAGCTCTCACCGTGTTGCCGCACATCAAGCACGGCAAAGGGCATGCCAACCCTTCTTAGCTTCGGCAAGCGCCGGTACCGCCTTGAATAAGCGAGCCCTAACACGGCCAGCTGACGTTAACCTGAATGTCGGCTTTCGACGGCTCACCTTAGCGGCTGCCGTTTAGGAAGGTGAGAGTTTGGCTGGCCCGCTGGCGATAAGACCGGCTTCGGCGTCCTGGAGTAGTCGCACTTCGGCGATGGGGTCGAAAGTGCGGGAGAGGCTCGGTACCCTTGCAGCCACCGCCGCATGTGGCCCGGCGTCATAATTCGCGTCGCGGTTGCCAACGGCGGCGTTGGGCTCGATCCACGTGGCGTTGAGCCCGACAGCACGTAAAGCTGCATCGTGATTGAATGCCCTTTGCTGTTTCACGCCAAGCAGGAGTCGCGCGACGCTACCTTGCTCAAGCGCGAGCAGAGCGATCTGACGCCGTAGGAATATTGCTCGTCCCGCTTTTGCCGCCAGAGGCGGAAATCTTTCCTGAATGCCACCGCCGATCATCAATATCGACGAATCATATCCCGCTGCCCATTTGTTCGACTCCGAGGTCGGGCCAGCACTCCGTCAAGGGACGGTTGATGAACCCTAGATGCTCGGGATTGGCGCATGGCGCGCGCCGCAGAAGGCTGTCAAGGATGCGGCGCGCTCGCCAGGCCAGCAGCCCAAAGTTCGGATCAGCCAGCCCGCGCTGTCCAAGGCAGGCGTTCTGAACGAAAAGGCGTCGGTCTCGCGGTCCGTCCCAGTACACCGAAAAATCCTCGCCGATGGCGAGCTCAATGCCGATCTGTTCGAGGCGATCTGCGATCGGTTCTAGGAAACCCGGCAGCGGTTTCTCGTACCCGGTGGCCAGGATGACGATATCGGCGGTTACTTCTCCGATGTTGTCCAAGCCGCGTTGCAGCGTGAGCCTGTGCCCTGCTCCGGCATTGATGCAGCGCGACACGTTGCAACTTGGCCGCAATGTGATCTCGCATTGGTGTGGCTCGAGAAAGGCGTGGTGGTAGAGCGCCTGATAGACCGCGCGCAACTTGCTTTCTGAAATGCCCTCGGAGGCAAGCGCGAAACGCCGCAGGAACAGCTGTCGATGCACCTCGCTCATCGCAGCAAAACGATCCGAGAAGCATGGCGTGAACAGCCCGTTTGTGAACGCGTGGTCGTCGAAAGGCATCTCGCGCGTCAAGACCCATGTGATCGCCGCGGGCCGCCGTTCTTTCGGCCGGCCGACAAGGTGCAGTAGCAGCTCGGCTCCCGACTGTCCGCCGCCAACAACGCAGACATGCTTTTTTTGCACCTCAGGATTGATGTGGGCCAACTCAGATGAGTGGAACAGGTTGGGTCCAGTCCAGCCATGAAACTGAGGCGGAATTTGCGCCTGCTTGCCTATGTCGATGACGAGGTTTCTTGCATCAAGGACCGCGTTGTCCGTCCGCACGCGAAACTCGCCGTCAAAGCGGATTTCGCGAACGGCCTCGCCGCCACGGACAAGCGGATTCTTCTGGAACGCCCAGTTGAGATATTGGGCGAACTCGGCTCTAAGCACCCCGTGAAATTGCGCATTGAGGAAATTGTAAAGACGCCCGTTCTCGTGGAGGTAGTTTACGAATGTGTAGGCTGATCGCGGATTGACCAGAGTAACCAGATCCTGGAAGTGGCCGACCTGGAGCTCCGCGCAATCGAAAGCGCTGCCTGGATGTCCTCGGAAATCGACCTCCCGGTCCAGGAACAGTGCCCCTTGCGCAATCTCTTCCTGTATCTGACACGCAAGGCTCAAATTAGATGGTCCAGCACCCACACCAATACAAAAGAGGTCCACTTATCCTTACTCCTCTAGGAGTGTTTTCCAACTCAGCGGCATGTTGACGTCGATTGCCGGGCATTGAGCAATGCGAACCTCACAGGCATGCTTGAGCCGCGGTCCCGACTGAGAGGACAGCAAAAGCGTGTGCCGCCTTCCAGGTCTTGGGCTCAATGTCGGCGGCATCGACAGCGGCGCGGCGTGATCCGAACCCAAGAGCAGAAGGAAAGTGTGTGATGCTGTCGCGCGGCTCTTCCGGATCTTACGGCGGCTTCTAGCGCCGGCCTCCACCCCAGGAGTGGCTGTTTCCCTGCCACGACGGAAGCGGCTCTTTCTTTCGAGGGGCGTAACCATGGATAACGGCTCTTAATGCTTTCGGAGACTCCCATGCATGCGGCGTGCCGGATAAAGACCTGTCAAACCAACGAGTTCGCGCAGTTCCAGCTCGTCTGGAATCCGACATTGTCGCACGCCCGACGATCGGGCAGGGGAAGCTCCGCGGCAGCGGCCCTTGCACACCGCAGGCTGACAGGGACAGCCGCCGATTTGACGCGCGTCCGGGTACTGATAAGGGGCCTTCCAACAGGGTTCGCGCACGAGGCGGGGTCTCCTGGTACACCCGCCCTGTGGCTTGGCTGCGGTCTGCTGCAGCCGTTCGTCTTTACTGCCCGTTGCGGACGATCTCGCACGAGTTGGTTCACGAGAGCGTCGTGAAGCAGTCGAGGCGTCCGGTTTGGCTCTGACAAGCGTCGCAAGATGTTCGCGGATCCAGCCATGTCTCCGCAATCCGACCGGTAACCGACGACGACTTCGGACTGGTTGGCGGTCCTACGACCTGATCGGTGTTCCTACGGAGCTGATCAGCGAGCCAAAAACAGCGGCAATGTGGTCTTCCCAAAGCTCCAGCTCGGCGGACCGCCGAAAATCCGCTCACGCAGCCCACGGCTGCCATAAGCACCCATAACCATCATGTCAGCACAGATGTCGTTCGCGTGCTGGGTCAGCACTGTGCCCGCCGATTTGCCGGCGCTCTTAAGCAGGTCAACGGAGACCCGAGCACCGTGCCGAGTAAGATAGGCAGCGATGTCAGCTCCAGACTGCGCGCCTTTCCCGTTGTTTTGCGCCTTTGGATCGACCATAGCGACACAGACTTCCTTGGCAGCGGATAGGATACTAAGAGCTTCCCGAACCGCACGCGAGGCCTCTACACGCGAATCCCAGCCGACCAGCACGCGTCGAGGCGACAGCGTCGCCTTAACGCCCTTCGGCACGATGAGCACCGGCTTTCCGCTATCGAACAAGCAGCCGTTGACAACAGGAGGTCCGAGAGTCTCATCGTTGAGGAGGTCTCCTCCAACGATCGTCAGGTCAGCGCAGAGCGCCCGCTGTCGTGCCACTTCACCGAGGCTAGCCGGATCGCAATAGTCGGTGTCAACGTCACAGGAAAGCGACATAGCTTTCAG
Organism: Mesorhizobium sp. M2A.F.Ca.ET.037.01.1.1; assembly: GCF_003998075.1. Taxonomy (NCBI): domain Bacteria; kingdom Pseudomonadati; phylum Pseudomonadota; class Alphaproteobacteria; order Hyphomicrobiales; family Phyllobacteriaceae; genus Mesorhizobium; species Mesorhizobium sp. M2A.F.Ca.ET.037.01.1.1. Next base: position 5,039 of record NZ_RZSA01000225.1, read on the forward strand.
CCTTTTGAGGATATCCGCGGACCGTCTTTCCATTCTGGTCACGTCCTGTGAAAATTTCTCGATTTGCTGAAATCGATAGTTCGGTACTGCAATTGCCTGTGCACGTCCTGTATTCCATTCGGGGGGCGGAGACAACATCAAGAGCAATGGAGGCGGTATAATGAGTACCGATAGGTGCGCGCCGACCTCGGCACACAGTCCGGCAGCTGTTGTGAGGTCCTCATCAGAATGATCAGCACCCGTCACACTGAATATGCTTTTAAATTCCATTTGCCTGCTTCTCCTGGTCTTCGTTAGGAGCGCCTCAAAGCGGCAACACCGCTCTCAGGAGGAAGAGAGAGCGGCACCACGTTCGATCACCGATTTCAGTCGTCCGGCTTCTCGAGCGAGTAGCCGGCCGACCTGACGGTGCGAATGACGCTGCCGGGCAAGGCCGTTTTCAGCGCCCTCCTGATTCGGCTGATATGGACATCGACGGTGCGTGCACCGACATGAATGTTGGGCAGCCAGGCCGCCCCGATAAGCTCGTCCCGGCTGAAGACCTTGCCGGGGGCCTCAATCATAAGCCGCAGCACGTTGAAATCGATCCGTCCGAGATGGATGTCGTGGCCATTACCGCGAACCCGATGGGCATCGAGCTTCATCTCCAGGCCTCCACAACAAATCCAACTGTCGTTTTCAACCCCGTTCGGACCACGCTTGGTCAGCCCGAGCCTCGCCCGCAGGCAGTCGAGCAGCTTGGCCGGAGCCACCGGCCGCACAAAGCTCTCAACGCCTGCCTTCAAGAGATCGAGGTGCTGGTGCTCGGCGCCAGGCGCGATCAGGGCGATGATAGGCAGGTCGGTGGTGCGCGGTTCCCGCTTGAGGTGGGCGCAAATTGCGGACCCGTTTATGCTGGCTGGGTCGCAATCCAGCACTACGGCCTGAAGCTCCCGTTGTTCGGCCAAGGCCAGCGCAGCCTTCGCGCCGTCTGCCGTCTCACTGCTGAAACCGTCAACCTCCAGTATGTGGCTGTAGAGCAGATAGAACTCGGCATCTTGCGAGCAGATCAGGACCAGCGGCTTCTTCATCGGCGATACCCCAACAACCTGGTCGGCCTCGAGTCCCTGGATCGAGGGGACTGGCCAACATAGTTTCTCGGGTCCGTCATGATGGCCTTTCTCGAAAATCGCGCCCATCATGCCAGCGCCACGTGGGGAAAGGTTTCGATGACTGAAATCGCATCGTCGACCAGCTTCGTACCGGCCGTGGCGAGCTTCAGGAGCGTCTCGAAGCCAAACCGGTGGACATCGCGCAGCGTTTTGGACAAAACGACCAGCCGTCCGGTCGTGAAAAGCACCCGACCAAAACCCTCATGGCTCACCTGGATCATCGGCGATGCCATAAGGCCGCAGCGCTCCTCGATCGCAAGCCCGATGGCGGCGTAGTACTTGTCGAGCCTCCACAGCACGTCGGGATCGGGATCTCCGATGATTGGGATCCCTCGGCGCTGTTCCTTGGTAATGATGAAGTCGCCCAGCAGCTCAGCGTCCGCTTTGCGTTCCCACGAGCCATAGGAATCCTGAGAACGGATCAGCCGCACGAGGCATTTGACGAACGGGGTGCAAAGAGCCGCCTCGTCTTCGGCGACAGCTGGGGGGATTGCGGGGTCAGGCATTGGCGTCCTCCTCTTTTCAGTCCTCGTCCTCGAAGGACGGTTTCTTTTCGGCAATGCCCGCTCGCGCCAGCACCTTGCGCAGCCAAGGCGGAGGACACGTCCTGAGCATCATCTGCGTGCGCAAGAGCACCTGTGGGATCGATTGGGGCTCCGCCACTTTGATCGGGTGGATTTTTGCCGCGACAAGCTTGGCTGCCGAAGGGCCGCCAATTGCCAGACAAAACAGGATCTGACAGCCCTTGAGCGCATCCACCTTTGGCGTGATGCGATCATCGCGCTCGGCCCGATGCTCCCCGCTTTCATCGGACACGTCATCGAAGGCCACGGCTTCTACGAGATTCCATTCCTCGCGCGTCACGTCGTAGACAGCAAAGCGCCTGGCCGACCCGAAATGGGCGTTGAGGTCCTGCATGTCCTGAGTGGCGATCGCAACGCGCAATGCGCCCTTACGTCGTTCAGGCATCGGGGCGAAAACCTCACTACTGACCAGCGAGAGGCGGCGAACAGCGTTCATCGTGATATTTCTCGATTACGGAGTGGATCAAGCGCCTCAGGAGTGGGCGCGTGTTGGTTGGCCTGGAAGATGCTGGCGACCTCGAAGATCATGTCGCGGGTGCCCTGATAGAGAATTGCGAGCTTGTGCTGGCTGCCTAGTCGATCGAAGACCGGGAACCCGATGCGCATGAGCGGAATTCGGAGCCGCTCCGATGCTTGGCGCCCGTGCGAATGCGTGACAAGCAGGTCAGCACCGACGGCAAGACTTTCCAGATCGCCGAGATCGCCGATCTGAACCGAAACCGCCGGGACTTTCTCGAGAATTTTAGACCTGTCGGTCGTTGTGACGGCCGCGGCTATCTCGGAGCCGAGGCCAGCAAAGAAGGTCGCAAGTTGGAACAGCTGGTCTGGTTCGGCAGCGATGGCAATTTTCTTGCCGCCGAAATGGAAATGTCCGTCGAGCATCGCGTCCTGCAATTGCGCCCGGCGCCGGGCGCAATTGCAGGACGCGAT
>NZ_RZSA01000226.1:0-7694 GCF_003998075.1 Mesorhizobium sp. M2A.F.Ca.ET.037.01.1.1
GCGTGCAATGCCGGCAGCTGATCACCGAGATCAGGCCCTTCACCGACGCTGAAGGTATCGGCCGCTGTCACCTGGTGCTCGATCCCGAGGTCGTGCGCACCGACTGGCAGCCGCGGCGCGCCTTCCAGGGCTGGCGTTACCTCAAGCCCGCCAATGCGCCGGCCGATCTCGGCAAGGGCATGGCGGCACTCGCCGAGATGCCGCGGAAGCTGAGGCTCGAACTCGCCGAACTCGGCCTGCTCTAAGCGCTGGCCCTTCGGCTCGCCAAGCGTGGGGGCTTGCAAGCGCCGGACCTAGGTCCCATCCTATTTCCTATGCTCAGTCATCCGTATGGCGGCGCAAACCGATGGGTGTGATCCTCGCATTGGCGGCAATCCTTGTGGTGCTTTTTGGCGCCGCGTTGCTCTTCGTGCGTGCTGATGCGGCGAGGATGGCCGACGGTCTGCGATCGCTCGGGCCGGCTTTGCTGGGGCTGGTCGGCGCGCCCATGCTGGTCTTCGGCCGCAGCCTCATCGGCGGACTGCTTCTGCTCGCGGCGCTCGCCTGGGTCGGCTGGATTCGCACGAGACGGCCTCCGGCGCGGGCTGCCGCTTCCAAGCATTCGACGGTGCGCACCGCTGCGCTTGAAATGGACCTCGACCATGACAGCGGCAGGCTCGAGGGGCTTGTTCTGGCCGGGCGCTATGAAGGCAAGATGCTTGGCGCGATGGGGCTGACGGATCTGCGCCAGCTTTATGGCGAGCTCAGCCCCGATCCGGAGAGCCGCCAGCTCCTAGAGACGTATCTTGACGGCCGTTTTCCCGTCTGGCGCAAGGACGCGCAGCCGCACAGTGGCGAAGGGCTGAGTGTTGCGCCAGGTGCGGGCGCCATGACTAAGGAGGAGGCCTACAAGGTCCTTGGTCTTGAAGCGGGGGCCGCCGCGGCGGATATCCGCAAGGCGCACCGCCGCCTGATGCAGCGCCTGAACGCCGATGTCGGTGGCACGTCTGTCCTGGCGGCGCGGATCAATGAAGCCAAGGACGTCCTGCTCTCCAATCACGATTAGTCTCCTTCGACGCCGGTACCTTCCGGGAGATTTGAACAGCCGCCTATTGCTCGACGGCGTAGCACGAGATTTTCTTCCGCTTCAGGGCATCGCAGGCCTTCCAGGCGGCATTCTTCGAGCCGAAGCCGCCGAAGCGGGCGCGGTAGTAGGTGACGCCGTCCTTGTCGAAGGCGACGGTGAAGCCGGAAGCATCGGAGAGGACCTTCGGCGCCTGCTTGGCGGTTTGATCCAGAAGGCTCTGAGCTCCGGTTTTGGTGGGCGAGGAAGCGACCTGAACCACCCAGCCTGACGGCACCGACGACGTCTTCACCGGATCGATCGCCGGCGCGGCGGGTGTCGGTTCGGCATAGGCCGTGACCGCCTGCGATGTGGTCTCCTGCGGCTTGGCAGCCGGCGCCACGGCGGCCACGGCAACCGTCTTCACCTTCCTGACCTGGATCACGGGCTTCGTCTCTTCGGCGACCTGTTGGGTGTCGTCCTGGACGTCGTCGGCCGAGGCAACGACAGTGTCGTCCGTCGCCGGCTTTTCGTCCGGAGTCGGTGCGTCATGCTTGGGCAAAAAGACCTTGGCCAGCGTCTTGATCGGGTTGTCGTTGCCCTTGGCGATGAGATCGCCGCCGCCGCGCGTCGAGGCGCGCGGCAGATAGGTGGTGATCAGCGCGGCCATCTGGTTGTCGCGGCTGCGGCCGGAAGCGCCGCCCATCACCACCGCGACGAGGCGGCGGTCGCCGTCTGCGACGGAGGAGACGAGATTGTAGCCCGAGGCGCGGGTGTAGCCGGTCTTGATGCCGTCGACGCCCTTGATACGGCCGAGCAGACGGTTGTGGCCGTTGATGCGCTGGCGGCCATACAGGAACGAGCGTTGCGAGAAATAGCCGTAATATTGCGGGAAGTGCTCGCGCAGCGCGATGCCAAGCATGGCCATGTCGTGCGCGGTGGTAAACTGGCCGGGGTCGGGCAGACCGTTGGCGTTGCGGAAGACGGTGCCGTTCATGCCGAGCTGGCGCGCCTTGGCGGTCATCATACGGGCGAAATTGTCCTCGCTGCCGCCGAGCAACTCGCCGAGCGCGGTGGCGGAGTCGTTGGCCGATTTCGTCACCATGGACAGGATCGCGGTCTCGACCGGAACCGAGCCGCCGGCGCGCACACCGAGCTTGGTCGGCGGCTGGGCCGCGGCATGCGCTGAGTAGGGCACCGGCGTATTCTTGCTGACCCGGCCCTTCGCCAGCGCCTCGAAGGTGAGGTAGAGCGTCATCATCTTGGTGAGCGAAGCCGGATAGCGCCGGCCATTGGCGTCGGCCGAATAGAGCACCTTGCCGGTCTTGGCATCCACCACAATGGCCGCGGACTTTGCGGCAAGGGCCGACGCCACATCGGCAGCGATAATCGTCATCGCCAGCGCGGCGACCATGACTGCCTTGAAGGAGAATGAGGATTTGGAGACCAGCCCCGACAACGCCTGACGCACCGTTACTACCCTGAAATTTTCGTTGCCCCGGAGGCGGCTACGGGAGTGCCTGCCTCACTTCCGGCCAAGCTATCGCGGTCAGCGTTACCAATCCGTTTATGGTAACCGCCGCGTTCACCATTTTTCGGCAAATCGAGCTTCTCTTTAATCGAATTTTACCGGCCGGCGGCGCTGGAGCCCCTGCGCACCAAGGGATTCTTGACTTTTGTGCGTTGCACAATATATTAAGGTGCATTGCACAAGGGCGCCCGGGGCAGAAAGGGCGTTTCAACCAAGGGAAGTATGAAATGACCCAGACCTATGAGGACTTCACGAAATACGGCAAGGAGTTTGCCGACACCGGGCTGAAGAGCTTTGCCTCGCTCACCAAGGGCGCGCAGGCGATCGCCACCGAAGCCGGCGAATACACCAAGAAGAGCTTCGAGGCCGGCAGCGCAGCCTTCGAGAAGCTGTTCGCGGCCAAGTCGATCGAGAAGGCCATCGAGATCCAGACCGATTACGCCAAGCAGAGCTATGAGAGCTTCGTGGCCGAGGCCAGCAAGATCGGCAATCTCTATGCCGAGCTCGCCAAGGAGGCTTACAAGCCGTTCGAATCGGTGGTCGCCAAAGCGAAGTAATTTCGCCGGATCATATCCATACGGCCAGCCGGCCTGTGAAAAGGACCCGGTCGCGGTAGCGCGGCCGGGTTTTTTCGTGGCCGATCGCAACCCGATGCACATTGCCGCATTCACGATTGAGAAATTCGCTTAGGTTTGCCCACCTAGCCATATTGTCAGCTAAACAGAAGGGCTTAAAATCGTCCATCGAGAACCTACATGTTGAACTCGCATGAGGATTCGAAAAGGCTGGACTACGTGACGATCGGTTTGACTGCCACGGCAGGCGTGGTGCGAATGCAAAGTGACGGGGACCGCAACGATCCCGGTCGCGGTACCGCTGTCATCACGCGCACCAAGACCAAGACCAAAAAGCCCAGCCTCTACCGGGTCCTCATTCTGAACGACGACTACACTCCCATGGAGTTCGTCGTTCACGTCCTTGAGCGTTTTTTCCAAAAGGACCGCGAGGCCGCCACACGCATCATGCTTCATGTTCATAATCATGGAGTGGGCGAGTGCGGCATCTACACATTCGAGGTGGCCGAGACCAAAGTGTCCCAGGTCATGGATTTCGCCCGACAGAATCAGCATCCGCTGCAATGCGTGATGGAGAAGAAGTGAGGTAACATGCCGGCTTTCTCCCAAGGCCTGGAAAAGGCGCTACATCAGGCGCTGACATTCGCCAACGAGCGGCATCATGAGTATGCGACGCTCGAACATCTGCTGCTTGCCCTGATCGACGACACAGAGGCGGCCGCCGTCATGCGCGCCTGCAACGTCGATCTCGACGAGCTCAAGCACACCGTTCTCACCTATATCGACACCGAGCTGGACAACCTCGTCACCGGCTACGACGAGGATTCCAAGCCGACGGCAGGCTTCCAGCGCGTCATCCAGCGCGCCGTGATCCATGTGCAGTCGTCCGGCCGCGAGGAAGTGTCCGGCGCCAACGTGCTCGTCGCCATCTTCGCCGAGCGCGAGAGCCACGCCGCCTATTTCCTGCAGGAACAGCAGATGACCCGCTACGACGCGGTCAACTACATCTCGCACGGCATCGCCAAGCGCCCGGGCGCTTCGGAATCGCGCACACCGCGCGGCGCCGAGGACGAGCAGGGCGGCCAGAACGGCGCCGAGCCGCAGGAGGAAAACGGCAAGAAGAAGCAGCAGGACGCGCTGACGGCCTACTGCGTCAATCTCAACAACAAGGCCCGCGCCGGCAAGATCGACCCGCTGATCGGCCGCGACAGCGAGATCAACCGCACCATCCAGGTGCTGTGCCGCCGCTCCAAGAACAACCCGCTCTATGTCGGCGACCCCGGCGTCGGCAAGACGGCGATCGCCGAGGGCCTGGCCAAGCGCATCGTCGAAGGCGATGTGCCGGAAGTGCTGCAGGACGCCACCATCTTCGCGCTCGACATGGGCACGCTGTTGGCCGGCACCCGCTATCGCGGCGACTTCGAGGAGCGGCTGAAGCAGGTCGTGAAGGAGCTCGAGGACTATCCGGGCGCGGTGCTGTTCATCGACGAGATCCACACCGTGATCGGCGCCGGCGCCACTTCGGGCGGCGCGATGGATGCATCGAACCTCCTGAAGCCGGCGCTGTCGTCCGGCGCGATCCGCTGCATCGGCTCGACCACCTACAAGGAGTTCCGCCAGTTCTTCGAGAAGGACCGCGCGCTTGTGCGGCGCTTCCAGAAGATCGACGTCAACGAGCCGACCATCGAGGACGCCATCGAGATCATGAAGGGCCTCAAGCCCTATTTCGAGGAGTTCCACAAGGTCCGCTACACCAGCGAGGCGATCAAGGCCTCGGTCGAGCTCTCGGCTCGCTACATCAACGACCGCAAGCTGCCGGACAAGGCGATCGACGTGATCGACGAGACCGGCGCCTCGCAGATGCTGGTGCCGGAGGCCAAGCGCAAGAAGACGATCGGCATCAAGGAGATCGAGGCGACGATCGCCACCATGGCGCGCATCCCGCCGAAGACGGTCTCGGCCGATGACGAGAAGGTGCTGCAGGGTCTGGACGTCGAGCTGAAGCGCGTCGTCTACGGCCAGGATACCGCGATCACCGCGCTGACCTCGGCGTTCAAGCTGGCGCGCGCCGGCCTGCGCGAACCGGAGAAGCCGATCGGCTCCTACCTGTTCTCGGGCCCGACCGGCGTCGGCAAGACGGAAGTGGCCAAGCAACTCGCCGCCTCGCTCGGCGTCGAACTGATCCGCTTCGACATGTCGGAATACATGGAACGCCACACCGTCTCGCGGCTGATCGGCGCGCCTCCCGGCTATGTCGGCTTCGACCAGGGCGGCCTGCTCACCGACGGCGTCGACCAGCATCCGCATTGCGTGCTGCTGCTCGACGAGGTCGAGAAGGCGCATCCGGACCTGTTCAACATCCTGTTGCAGGTGATGGATCATGGCAAGCTCACCGACCACAACGGCAAGCAGATCGACTTCCGCAACGTGATCCTCATCATGACCACCAATGCGGGTGCGTCGGATGCGCAGCGCGCGGCGATCGGCTTCGGCTCGACCAAGCGCGAGGGCGACGACGTCGAGGCGATCAACCGGCTGTTCACGCCGGAGTTCCGCAACCGTCTCGATGCGATCATCCCGTTCGGCTCGCTGCCGGTGCCGGTGATCCATCAGGTGGTGCAGAAGTTCGTCATGCAGCTCGAGGCCCAGCTTTCCGAGCGTGGCGTCACCTTCGATCTGTCGCAGGACGCGATCGCCTGGCTGGCCGACAAGGGCTATGACGAGCGCATGGGGGCGCGTCCGCTCGGCCGGGTCATCCAGGAGCACATCAAGAAGCCGCTGGCCGATGAAGTGCTGTTTGGCAAGCTGAAGAAGGGCGGCACGGTGCGCGTCACCGTCGAGAAGAAGGAAACCGGAGAGTCCGGCCTGAAGCTCGAATCGCTCGCCGACGAGTCGCCCGTGCAGCCGAAGAAGGAAGAGCCGGAAGACGCGCCGAAGCCGAAGAAGGCGGTGGCCAAGAAGCCTGCGCCCAAGAAGGCGGTGGCGCAGAAGCCGGAACCGAAGGGCAAGGACGGCAACAAGCGCAGCCTTGTGCCGCAACTGCCGCGCAAGGGCTGATCGGCCTTATTCCGAATTGCAGAAAGGCCCCGGCGACGGGGCTTTTTTGTTGCAAGGAAACGTGGAAATCGGCCGGATTGTCCTTAATTTAACGGTGCGCGTGGCCGATGTCCTCCAACCGCCAACGGATTTTCCTGGATCAATGGAAAGACGATGCGCCCGTGTCGGTGCGGTCGCATCCTGTGGCCGCGCATGCTATGGCCGGCACATGTCGACTTGGACCTCGAACGTCACAGCGCCTCGTTCCACTTGGTTCCTGCGTGGTGCCCGCGCGGCCTTTTCCCTGCCTGGCCTGATCCTCGTCAGCTCGTTCATTGGCTTTGCCGCCCTGGCGAAAGACGCCGGGGTCACGGTGGCACAGGCCGCTTTCATGACCGGAACGGTGTGGGCGCTGCCATCCATGGTCGTGCTGGTGAGTGCGATCGCATCGGGAGCGGCGCTGCCGGCGGCGATGTTCGCCGTCACGTTGTCCGCCATACGTCTGATGCCGATGGTGATGGCGCTGGCACCCGAGATGCGCACCGGGAAAACCCGGCAATGCGTGCTCTACCTCCTGGCGCATTTCGTGGCCGTGACCTCCTGGGTGCTGGCCATGGAGCGCCTCAAGCGCGTCCCGCCTCAAATGCGTACGACTTACTATGCCGGCCTCGGCGGCACGCTGGTGACGACGAATGTCATCGTCGTGACCGTCGTTTATGCAGTGGCGGATGCGCTGCCGTCCGCCGTTTCGGCGGCGTTGCTGATGTTGACGCCGATGTATTTCCTGACCTCGTTGTGGGGGTCCGCACGCGAGCGGGCAGGGCATGTCGCAATGGTCCTGGGCCTCGTCCTCGGACCGGTCTTCCACATAGTGTTGCCGCAGATCGATTTGCTGGTTGCCGGACTGATCGGCGGCACGGTCGCCTGTGGCTTGCAATTGTGGCGGCGCAAGGTGCGCGCAGCGTGAGTTACTTTTCCAGCGGCGCCTGGTGGTGGCCATACATGTTCATTCTCGTCGCCGGTTTCGCCGCGACGGATATCTGGCGCTTCCTCGGCGTCTATCTTGGCGGCAAGCTTTCCGAAGATTCAGACCTGTTGGTGCTGGTTCGCACCATGGCGACGGCGCTTGTTGCCGCCGTCATCGGCAACCTGATTGTCTTTCCAGGCGGCGCGCTGGCGCACACTTCGCTTGGCTTGAGGATAGCGGCGGCGGCCCTGGGTTTCGTCGCCTATCTGGCGTCGGGAAAGCGCATGGTCGTCGGCATCGCCACAGCCGAGTTTTTGCTTCTGGCGGGACTTTATCTGAACTTTTGATTTCGCCCCATCTCAGCCCGCCAGAGCCGCCCGGATCTTGCCGGCATTCTCGGCCAGCACCTCCGGCTTTTCCATCTGTCCGGGATGCGGCTTCAACGGCACGCCCTCGAAGCGCGGAACGACGTGGACATGAAGGTGATAGACGGTCTGCCCGGAAGCCGGCTCGTTGAACTGCATGATGGTGACGCCGTCGGCG
>NZ_RZSA01000227.1:0-7693 GCF_003998075.1 Mesorhizobium sp. M2A.F.Ca.ET.037.01.1.1
AGGCCCTGTCGAAAAACGCCGAGCCGGGCGCTGCCGAAAAGGCCGCCGCAAGCAGCAAGACGCTGGCGACAAGCGTCGCGGCACTTTCAAAAGCGGCCGGCGCAACTGCGGGTCCCGTTGTACAGGCCGCGCCCGATCTCGTCGCAGGGTTTGTTCGTCTTGGCGCCGATGCCGCGCTGTCGGGAAGGATGCGCTCGGTCATGATCCAGACTGACCCGCATATCCGTCAGGCGGTCAGTCTGCTCAAGGCTGATTTTGAAGTGCTGGCGAAAACTCCACAAGCGAATACCAGCGGGCTGACGATGGCTAGGACCGATCTTCTGCGGGACCTGAGGGCTGACCGCCGCAACAGTTCGACGGCTCTCGTTGCCGACTACCGGGAAGTGATCTCGCGCGAGCGGGATGCCAAGGCGGTGGCTGCCGCCTTCGATCAAATGCCCGATGCGCTGCAGAAGCTCGCTGACGCCCACCATGCACTTGTTACGTCGACCGACAGCGACCGTGCGTTGGCCGATTTCTTCGCGGCATCGGATTCGATCGTCGCCGCGCTCTCAGTCCTGAAAACCAATTAAGGAGTTGTCGAGATGAATCTCTCTGAAGCAGAGGCTGCGTTGCAGAAGGTCCGGGAGGCCTTGGCCGCTGCCTGGGCCAACGAACAAAGTCCGGCACGGCGCTCCAGGCTTCGTGCAGTCATCCTGAAAACTGACCGCGAGATGGCAAGCGTCACCGAACGCATGCTCGTGAACAATGCTGCCCAATACGTCCCGCTCCAGAACAACTTTCAGACGGCGGTCAAGGACCTGAATTGGATACGCAATCAAGTCGAAAGCTTCGCCGTCTCCGCCGGCCAGGCCGCGCAGATCGTGGCATGGGTCGCGTCAATTCTCCCGCTTCTTTGACGACCTGCGCGCACAGTTCAGACAAACAGCGCCGAACAGCAAGGGGATCAGCAATGTCATTGACCACAGCCGAAATGCGCAAGGCATGGAAAAGCTACGAAGCCGCGCCTTCGAAGATGGAGCACACCTCGTTCGGAGGGGTCTCGTGTCTGGTGGCGCCGGAAAGCAAGGAAACATGGCAGGCCCTTGACGCTATCCTGGCGGCCCATGGCTACCAGGTGCGCGCCGGTGATACAGGAACATACGCCGACCGCGACATCGCAGGCACGTCGTTGAAGAGCCTGCATGCCTATGGCGTCGCGCTCGATCTCAACTGGGACACCAACCCGGTCAACTATAAGCCCAAGAGCCCGGTTCGCTTCTCAGCCAAGGCGACGCAAGCCGAACGCGCCCAGGATGTGCGCAGCGGCGTCGCCGACACCGACATGACCCGACAGATGATCGACGACATCCTGGCGATCCGCACGAATGCGGGGATACGTCCTCTCGAATGGGGAAACTGGAAGACGAAGATCGACACCATGCACTTCGAGATCGACGCTTCCCCGGCCGATCTCGCGGCTGGCATCAACTGGGCAACTGTCCGCAAGGATGGTGTTGTGCAGCCGGCCGTGGGGCTGGTCGAGATGGCAGGCGCTTCCATCGAGCCTCCACCGGTGGTCTGGACCGACGCCTTCCTGCGAGCGCACGCCCTCATCGAAAAATGGGAAGGCACTTTCTCCGACAATCCAAACGACCCGGGGGGCGCCACCAACTTCGGCATTACTCAAGCGACGCTCGCTGCCTGGCGTGGGCACCCGGTCAGTGTCGATGACGTCCGCAACCTCACACGCGACGAAGCACGGCGGATCTTCTATGCCCGTTATTGGCGCCCGATGCGGCTAGATGACCTCCCCTACCCCGCTGCGCTCATGACCTATAATTGTTGTGTCAATTCCGGACTTCAGCGCGGCGGCATCTTCCTTCAGCGCGCCCTCAACCGACAGGGCGCGGGACTGATCGAAGACGGCTCCGTCGGCGCGAGGACCATCTCAGCGGCCGACACGGCAGCGCAGGTCAGGCTCGTTGCGGACTTTTCAGCGCTCTATGGCGATTTCTACCGTGGCCTTTCTACCTGGCCGGTCTTCGGCAAGGGCTGGATGAGCCGACTGAATGAAGTCACCGCCGCCGCCAAGGCTGCTGCCGGCGCCGCCGTCGCGCCCCTGTCTTTGTCAGGCAGTTTCGATATTGCCGGTCCTGCCGCCGCAAGCACGCCTACGAGCCCAACCATCGTGACAAAGGAAGAACCTCCCATGACTGCGATCGACGTCGCCCTCGGCGGCAAATATCTCCTAGGAAAGAAGACGCTCATCGCTGGCGCCGCGTTCGCCGCGCTCATGGTGCTGCACAAGACGTCGCTCCTTACGATCGACGACAAGACATACGACATGGTCGTGCAACTTATCGCAACATATGGCGGGCTTTCGGCATTGTCCAAGGTCGAGCGCACAAATACCGCGAATGACGTGGGATGATGTCACTGCCGGCGGACCTGTGAAAGGGACTCACCGTGCTCGAGTCCCTATCACAGAATTGGAAATAACGAAGGTGGACTGATAAACGCTATGTGACCGATTTTTCGATTGCCTTGCGGGCATCGATCAAGCCGGCGCCAAATGCCTGGGCCCGTGTCAGGTCTTTCCCATTTATGTGATCAGGCGTCAGATCTCCTGTGTCGGAGTCGCCCAGATCCTCCGGACTAAGATGAGGAAGCTTTTTGATCCTCGCGGTCTGCCTCAGCAGATCCTTGACGGCGGGGCCGTCGAAGCGGGCGTTTTCGTCCCGGGCAGCCTTCTTCTTGGTGCGCTGAATGAGTGCCACCATCCCGGCCGTGATCGCCGAGGCGGCAGACGTACCCCCGAACTGAGTGAAGCTGCCTGAGAACTGCGTATCGGATTGATCGTTGCTGTTGTTGCCGCTTGCCTCGAACCCGTACGGTCCGGGAATATCGATCGCCAGGATCGCCGGCGCGGCAAAGAGATTGGACTTGGGGTCAAGCTGGCGGGGCGCACTGACTTCAGGATCGGCATGAAAGCCGTTCTGACGCAACGTCGCGACATACGGATAATCCGGATAGGTCCGGTCCGTCGTGTCGAGACGGTACTGGTCGGCGTTGAACATTTCACCGTCATCGCTGGGCGCGCAGGCGGTAAGATCGTCATCATAGGAACTGTATGACGATCGTATGCCCCGGTAATTCATCGCTCCCACTGCAATGACGCCGTTTGGACCCCAGGCACTTCCGGCCAGGGCTGCCGGCGCGATCAGCCGGCTTTCGGCCTCGTTTCCGGCTGCGCAGACGATCGGGATTTTCCGCGACACTGCCAGGATGACTTCGCGAAGAATGCGCCAGTATGGCTTGCAATTTCGGCTCGTGTCGAGAAGGTCGTCCGGCAGCCCACGGGGAAACAGGATGGCATCCGCCCCCTGCGCCCAAGCATAGAGGAAAGCCAGGATCAGCGGCTCCGGCCTGGGCGCGAACGACGTTGTCACCGGTATTAGCCTGCTGAAAGGGTCCACGCCGAAATAAAGGATTGGCGATGGCGCCGGGTCATCGTGACCCATCGCGGCGAGTTCCTGTGTGCCGGTCGGTTTCGGGGCTGGTGTCCTGCCAATGACCAATCCGGCGCACGAGGTTCCGTGTGAGGAAAAGTTCAGATTTGCTGTTTGCGGCGCGCCTGTATCGAAGGGTGTGCAATCCTTATTGTGCTCGAGAAACTTCTCCAGCTTCTTGATGAGGTGGTCATCGAGGGAGAGGTCCAGATCTTTGAGCTTTTCTGGGAGCTTGCTGAAAGGGCCCGACGCGGCACCGGCTGCCCTTTTTACGACGGAGATCGGCATCCCGGTAAGATCGAGCGGATCGTCTATCCTCCCCTTCAGATACCCGTGAGCGACATCAACGCCGGTGTCTATAAGCGCGACTCTTGCTGGCGGGGATCCCTTGAGGGGATCGTCCTCCCAAACGAGACGTAAAACCCCGGAGTCGGAGTAGAGAACACCTATTGCCTGCAGATGCCAAAAAGCCCGATAGGACTTGGCCGTCGTCGGCTTTGTGGCGCCGCCTGCGCCTTCGAGTGCTTGTGTCATGACAGATCCTCCCCTCAATTCCATTCGGACTGCGCTTCGCGCATCAACTCGGTGCAGGCGTCGACAAGAAACGGCAGGAATCTCTCGGCGAGAAGTTTTCCGGCGGCTGTATCGCTTTCATAGTGCAGTCCAGCCCATTCACGGTTCTCGGCGAGGCGCGCGGCAACGCGGTGCAATTCCTCGGTCGCGGGGTGCTGCGGAAAGAAACGTTCAAACACCAGCGCTAGCGACGTGCATTGAAAGGCGTGATTGGACGGGTAGGAAGAGTGCGGCGGCACCGGCAACATTGGTCGTAGGGTGGGGTCGATCATGCTTGGCCGGGTGCGGCCGTACATGTCCTTATATTGCAGCCCGACATATTCGCACAGTTGCAGTATCGTCGAAAAAAGCGATTCCGTCGCTTCAAAGCCCGCGACATTCTCGATGCACAATGGCCTCGTGAAGTCGGAAAGATCGAGCGTATCTTGACGTTCGATCTCTTCGCGACGATTCCTCCGCTCGTCGACCTGATCCTGCTTCGCTAAAAGATTGGCGATTTCGTCTCGGGTCTGATCGGGACCGGGCGGCATCGGCAATCCGAGGCCCTGCCAAAGATAATATCCAGCCAGTTCATCGGTTTCGACTGCACGGTTTTTAGCGTCATGTAACCTCTTGAGTTCCCGGTAAGGGGATAGCCCGAACGCCAGCTGGCCGATTTCGATATCTCCGGCCGCCTTGTTTTTGTTCTTGTTTTTATTCTTGTTCTTATTCTTGTTCTTATTTTTGTTTTTGTTCTTGTTGAGAACCACCGACCCTGTTGCACCGTGCCCAGACGATGGTCGCGCTTGCTCGTCAAAAACAAAGACTTCGCCAGCGCGAACCCGGAGCTCGTACATGGCCTGGGCCAAGCTTTTTTCTTCATCAGTCATGCAGCAATCTCCCTTACCCCTGCCTTCTTCAAACCCCTGAGAAAGTATCGGCCCGCTTGCGTATCGAGACCCGGATATCGCGCATCGCGCAGTGCTTCGAGCGAAAAGGAAGGTTCCACGGCCAGCAGACGATGGTGCATACCGGCTGCCTTTTCGCGCAATCCGCTGTGTCCATAGCTTGAGGTCAGGTAGCGAAGCACCGAATTGAAATCCGGCCGCACGTCGAGCACCGCTTCACCATGACGGATGGCAAGGTCGTGGCGGCCCAGCATGCTTGCGGTAATCAGGCATGAAGTGTCGAAGTAGTAGCGGTACAGGCTTTGAGCGCCGAGATGGCGCGCGAACAAAGCGCATTGCAGTCCTGGCTGCGGTCGCCCGATATAGGCGTGCAGCACGGAATACAGGTCCCACGCGAGGGCCCGCCCGGGATTGATCCGGATCGCCTGCTCGAAGAGTTCGGCGGCCCGCACATAGTTGCCGAAAAGGTAGCTGTGGACGTGGCCGGCCAAGGCCAAGACAACGGAGTTGGCCGGGTCGCGCTCGAGCGCACGCGCTACAAGGTCCCTTGCCTCCTCATGCAGGGCGCTGTCGTGTCGGACAAATCGTTGGCCGACCCGGAAGGTGACGAGAAACGCCAGCCAGGCAGAAGCCAGGGCGCCATGGCGCGTGGGGATCAATCGCCTCAGGTCTTTTTCCGCTCGCGCCAGGTCGGCTACGCCAAGCTCGAACATGTCCTGGACGGCGGCGCGCAATGTGTCGGCACCATCCTCTCCCAACTTGCGCAGACGGGCCGTATTCTCCTTCTCCAGCCAAATCCGGTCGATGCACTGCGAAAGGCCTGCCGCCAGATCGGCGTCACGTTCGCGATGGATCGCCGAGGTCGCAGCATCGAACACGCGGCGCCAAATGGTCTGCTCTTCCGCCAGATCAACGAGGGCGATGGCTACTCTCGCGCTGTCGCGAACACGGCGGACCGAGCACCGCAGGCAGAGCGAGTACATCGCGTCGACGTCGCGCTTCGCCAGCAGGCTGATGCTGTCTGAGCGCCGGTCGAGAATATCATGAAACCCGTCCTCGACCAGACCAGTGACGATTCGGTCCACGATGACGTTGGCGAGGGCTTCTTCCTCTCGGTCAAAACCGCTCACCATGACAGGGTCTATACGCAATCCAAATCGAGGCGGCGGGCGAGCGTCAGCGGCCACAATGGCGGCAGGAGCTTTTCCCGGCGTCTCCGACTTTTCCCAGTGACGACGTTCGAGCGTCAACCACTCTTCGAACTCCGGGTCGCCGATATCGATGCCCTCCAGAAAATCCTGCCCGGCGGCATCGTCGTTTGATCTGTCTTCAAAGACGCATTTCTCCAGATCGATTGCCACAACGAAATTGTCGATCGTCAGCATACCAGCGCATGCGGGCGACAAGGACTTACGGATTTCCTTCAACGACTGTCTAAGGCTTGTCTGGCCCAGCGATCTGGGCTTTTCGCTCCAGAGGTGGTCAATCAGCCAGCTACGCGAGCGCCGCCCGCCTTCGGCGACCAGAACCATGGCAAGGATCGCACACGCCTTCTGGGTCGCAGGGGTCAAGTCCTGTCCATCTGGCCCACGAAGCTGCATTGGCCCCAAAAGTCTGACCCGCAACATGGGTCCACCCCGACCGCCCAAATTACCATTCGCATAATAAACACACTTCTAATGTAGAGAATACTTTTATTTGCTTGCACGGGACATTTTCTAGCGATAGGCCTGCGGCACATGTAGCTGAGAACGCTGGATCGGTTCAATATTTCACAATTCTGTGACGTGGTTGATCGGCGTGGGGCCAATGGAAAGACTTGACGGCTGGCGGTTGCGGAACGGCCGAGCGACTTTAGGGCCACCCACGCCGGCTGGGCGCGTTGGTTGCACATCGGGAGTTTGGGCGATATGAGCAGACTGGTTTTCAAAGTGGGAGCAAGACGATGTCCGAAGAGGGCAATAATCTCATCGAGCTTACCGCGGATATCGTTTCCGCATATGTCCAGAAGAACCCGGTGCCAGTGTCGGGGTTGCCCGATTTGATTGCTAGCGTGAATTCGGCATTGTCTAATATTGGTCAGGCCACCCCCGCAGAAGCACCTGCTCCAAAACCGGCGGTCAATCCCAAGAGGTCCGTGTTTCCGGACTACATCATCAGTCTTGAAGACGGCCAGAAATACAAGTCACTCAAGCGCCACCTTGCGACCAGACACGGCATGACGCCTGATGAATACCGAGCGAAGTGGGGCCTAGCGAAGGACTATCCCATGGTTGCCCCCAGCTATTCGGCCACCCGATCAGAGCTTGCGAAATCGTTGGGCCTTGGTAGGAAGGCCGCTCCGGTCAAGAAGCCAACTTCGAAGCGTAAGGGGAAAGCCTAACCTGTATTCTGACGGACCGATCGCAGAGGCTGAAGGCAGGGTGACCAGGTTCAAGCCTGCCCTCCTTGGCACGTCCCGCGCTACGCATGGTCTGCCGATTGCCGTCGCGGTTTTTCCGAAGCGGCGGCGGCCCGCAAACCTTCCTTTCTAGCCTTGGCAAACGCTCGGTCGCCCTCCAAGAAACCGGCCAGCATGAATGGAATGAGCTCAGCCACGGTCTCAGACTCACCATAGGTCTGACGATAAAGAGCCGCATAGTCGCTCAGGGCCTGGTTGAGGTCAGCGCTAACCGTGATGGTGATCTTTGAAGGCGTCCGATCTGGAAGTTTTCCAAGTTTCAGGTTTGCCATGAGCTACTC
>NZ_RZSA01000228.1:0-7651 GCF_003998075.1 Mesorhizobium sp. M2A.F.Ca.ET.037.01.1.1
ATCCCCGGCAGTTCCGCGGCCACCGCCACGCTGTCCTCGCCAGTCCAAAGATTGATCGGCGGAAACTCCTGAGCGGCGCTGGCGGTCAGCCCGGCCAAACGCTGGTTTACTTCCTGTTGCATGCGCCGCATTTCCACAAACGGATCGAACCCGATGCGGCCGAAATCCGACAAAAGCATGTACATCCTCCTATGATTCACGACCTTGCATGATTGCCACGCGCGACACGTGCGTGCGCACCGGAAGCGGAATCGATCGATGGCAACAGGAGGGGCGATCAGCACAGAGACCGAGCGGCCCGATCGCGCAACCTCGCAGAATGCGAGAAAGAGGGGTTCGGGCAGACGCCGGAACACATCCTCCTTGCGAAGCGACATGAACCGAACTCGATCCACCGTAGGGCCGGACCGTCATTCCCGTGCCAGGACCCGATAGCGGCATCCGGCTTTATCATTAGGTGGCCCCAAATGGCCTTTCACGAGGTGATCTTTGACATTCCACCAGTCACCTCTTCGGCAACAGCGGGGTCCCTTCGAATCCGTAGCCACGTTGCCTCTAGTCGCTGATTTGGCTTCCCTTTGCGCAACTGTCGGGATCGACGAAGCGTCCCGAATTGCACCGCGGTTCGATCAACTGATCGCAGGCGACGCGCCGCATCGTCATGGTAGCTGACGAATGAATCGGCATGACACGTCGCAGTGACCGAGACATCAAGCCAGCACCTATGTCGGCTTGCCGCAAGTCAAAAGAATCCAGCCCTGCGTGCCGCGTTCGCTGACCTTCGCCAGTGACGCCATTTGCATTTCGGCCGGACAGATGGGCACAGACATGTGCAATTCCCGCATCGCCCATTATTGGAACTCACAAGGCGGCGTTCTTTCCGTCTTGGCGAGCAGCGGGCCAACGCGTTACCGGCGGTGATCTTCCTGCAGCTTTAAATCAGTCGCCACCAACGACGAAATCAGATTTGGCCAGCACGCCGGCAATCCTGGCAAATCCCACAATGCTTGCCGCGCCTGCTCGGGTGTCATCTGTCCGGCGATCGCTGCGTTGCTGCTTCTCACCGCGCAACTGAATACCGGTCCCCGACGCGCTTTTGGCCACTGATTCAGGAATACGAGCGCTTCGCGCACTGTGTTGATGTCGTGACGACGTCGTTGGTCTTAACCTGGACCGGCGATAGGAAAGCCAGACCGGTTATTCTTACCTCCCTGCGATCGCACGCTGGATCTTTCATTCGGTGGTTGGTTGCGTGACAGGTTTCGAACGTTAGGTCTTGTTTTCTCTGGAAGATCGGGCTGTACGACATAATCCAAATGTTGCGACGCAGCGAAGGCTTCTGCTGGTTCCCGAGTTGAAAAAGCCAGTTGCACCTGGATGAGTGTGTCGCCGCCACCCAATAGCCCATCAGATGTTCAATGGCAGGCGGCGTCCGACGCTCGAACAGCAAGCGCCACGGCCGGCGGGTAGCCGATGCCACAGCTTTGGAGCTGCCCCGGATACTATTATAAGACCGATTGACGCGGGGCTCGACGCGTTTGCGGCAAATAAGCTCGAGTGTGGACAGAGATGTGACGTTCTATTGAGTCGCTGACCCAATCGGTAGCGACCTGGTGATCCACGCAACCAATTCCGGTCGTTTCTGTCACTAAGAACTCGATATTCGCTATTTGCACCTCGAAAGTCGCATAATTGGCAGTGAGAAACTCAACGCGTTGTGAGGATGGCATAGAGAAGCAGTAGCCCCTTCTCTAGTCTCGCTACGGGAAAAATTCTGGAAAATGGGTCTGCTTGGCTGGACGCAGAACGCTGTGGTTATTCAGCCGGCATTTCTGAAGCCTCTCCAAGACAAACAGCTTGCCTTCGCGCACGCTGTCTTCGAGCGGCTTCGGCTTCGCCAGATGCGCCGCAATCGCGCTGGCCAGCATGCAACCTGTCCCGCGCATCGATGTGGCAAGGCGCGGTGCATCGAAGCGGATGGGTTCGTGCCCGGAGCGTAACAGAATATCGGTCGACCGGGTTCCCGACGCATGCCCACCCTTGATCAGCAGGGCTTGAGGGCCGGCGGCCAGCAGTCTTTTTCCTTGTTGGAGCGCTCCGTCCTCATCCACTGCCAGTTCGGAGCCACTAAGGAGCGCCAGTTCAGGGAGGTTGGGCGTGACAATGCAGCAAAGCGGCATAAGATCGCGCTTCATGGCAGCGATAGCGCCTGCTTGCAGAAGTGCGCGGCCTGAGGTGGAGGCCAGCACAGGGTCGAGTACTGCGGGGACATGCGGAAATTTGCGCAGCACTGCGGCAACGGCAACAATGATCTTGGCAGTCGCCAGCATGCCGATCTTGATTGTGGCCACGTCGTTGGCCTGCAGCGCGGCGCACATCTGATTGGCCACCAGGCTAGGTGGCGAATAATAGATTTCGATCACGGCGTCATGCGTTTGCACCGTTAGCGCTGTGACGGCGAGACAGGTGCGCACGCCAATGGCAGAGATCGTCTCGATATCGCGTGCAATTCCAGCACCGCCACTGGAGTCCGATCCACCGACGACAAGCACATGTGGTTCTCGCCTCAGCGCCATTGGTCCGTCTTTTCGATCCATTCTCGCGTGCGCGCCTCGGGGTCGTCGTTGAGCGTGATGTCGGTCACCACCGCCGCGCTGTCCGCGCCAGCCGCAAAGACACCGTCGAGCCGCTCAGGGTTGAGGCCACCAATGGCGACCAATTGAAACGGCGCGACCTGGCGCTTCCATTCGCTGATCCGTTCGACCCCTTGCGGCGCCCATTTCATCTTCTTCAGGATGGTCGGATAGATGGGTCCAAGCGCTATGTAGTCAGGCTCGGCGGCCATCGCCGTTTCCAGCTCCTGATGATCATGTGTGCTCAGTCCGAGCCTTACGCCGGCTGCCCGTATCGCCAAGAGGTCAGCGGTCTGCAAATCCTCCTGGCCGAGATGTATGAAGTCGCAGCCTTCCTCGATTGCCAGGCGCCAGTGGTCGTTGACGATGAGTTGGCACTGGTATCGAGCACACAAGGCCTTCGCGGTGCGGATCTCCGCGCGCAACCCAGCCTCATCCACGGTCTTGATGCGCAGTTGCAGAAGCCGGACTCCGAGTGGGACCAGCCGTTCGATCCAGGCAGCGCTGTCGACGATCAGATAAAAGGGATCGAGCTTCATGAAAAAACGGCCCTGCCGACCATCGGTGTCGATGGCACGGCGACGTCGCGCGGTTCGAGCATTCCCGAACTGAACGCCTCACGACCGGCGTCGACCGCCTTACCGAAAGCACGCGCCATGCCGACCGGATATGCCGCCTTGGCGACCGCTGTGTTCAGGAGCACGGCGTCAAAGCCGAGTTCCATGACGGTGGCCGCGTGCGACGGCCGTCCGAGCCCCGCATCCACAATCAGCGGGACGCCAGGGAAATATCCGCGCATCGAGCGCAGCGCCGTCATGTTGACCGGTCCCAAGGCGGAACCGATCGGTGCGCACCACGGCATCAGGACCTTGCAGCCCGTTTCCAGCAGCCGCTCGGCGACAACGAGATCGTCGGTGGTATAGGGGAATACCGCAAAGCCGTCCTCGCACAGGATGCGGGCGGCTTCAACCAGACCGAACACATCCGGCTGTAGCGTGTCGTGATTGCCGATCACTTCGAGCTTGATCCAGTTGGTGCCGAAGACCTCGCGCGCCATTTTCGCGGTGGTGACGGCTTCCTTGACGGAGAGGCAGCCGGCGGTATTGGGCAGGATTCTGGCGCCCAGCGAGCGGATCAACGACCAGAATTGTTCGCCGGCTCTACCGCCCGCCATCTCACGCCGCAACGAGACGGTCACCACCGACGTGCCCGACGCCTTGACTGCATCGGCAAGGATGGCCGGCGAAGGATATTGAGCGGTGCCGAGAAGCAGGCGCGACGAAAGCTCGGTTCCATAAAGCTCCAACATGCTAGCCGCCCTGCATGGGCGAGAGGATTTCGATCCGGTCGCCGTCGCTCAACTGGAACTCCGTGCGGTTGGCTTTGTGCACGAGGTCGCCGTTGACGGCGGTGGCGAGCCAATCGCCCTCATAGTCGAGCGCGGCAAGCAACTCGGCCAGCGTGGTGGCGGCAATCTCACGCGCCTCGCCGTTGACCATCAGTTTCATGAGCATGCTCCTTGGTTCTGTCTTGACTGAAAACCAGGCCGGCAGCCTGGCGCGCCATGGCGGGGGCGAGGAGAAAACCGTGACGATAAAGACCGTTGATCGCGATGATCTCACCGTCTGTTTCGACGCGTGGCAAATTGTCGGGAAATGCCGGACGGACACCCACACCGGTTTCAACGATCTCGGCCTCACCAAAGGCCGGATGGAGGGCATGGGCGGCGCCCAGCAGCTCCATCATGGAACGCGCCGTCACCGGTCCGGCGCTCTGGCTTTCAATCATCGTCGCTCCGATCATGAAACGGTGATCGGTGCGCGGCACGGCATAAAGCGGAAAGCGTGGATGAAGCAAACGGACCGGCCGCGACAGCGAGACATCAGGCGTGCGAAGGATCAGCATTTCGCCGCGAACACCGCGCAGCCTGTCATCGGCCGCTGCCATTCCCATGCAGTCTATCTGACGGGCGAAACCCGAAACAGGCCGGGCGTCGCAGCCGAAGTGGAATTTGACACCCATGGTCGCAAGGTTGTCATGAAGTGCCGCCATCGCCTGGCGTGGGTCGAGGTGAGCCTCGTTGGGGAAGAGCAATCCACGCCGGAAGCGGCCGGCGAGGTCGGGTTCCAGGAGCGCAATTTCGTTTTCATCGACGCGCCTATGCCCTGACGTGCGACTGGCGAACCGGTCAAGCTCACCGGCATCACGCGGCGCGGCCACGACCAATGTCCCGGCCCGTGTCACCTGACCCGACAGCACCGCATCCCACCAGTCGGCAGCGTCGCGTCCGAGATCCAGCACCGGCTGCTCCGCGCTTTCGCGCTCGCACCATGGCGCCAGCATGCCGCCGGCGAACCACGACGCGTTGCCGCCAAGGCCATGCCGCATCTCGGCGACTGTGACCGTCGCGCCGCGGGCGGCGAGTTCGAAAGCGACGGTGAGGCCGGCAACGCCGGCCCCTTTGACGAGCACCCTCATGATGGTTTGGGAGCCTCCGGCACGACCGGTACGCCAGTCTCGTCCGCCGGCATGTAGAGATCGCCGCCCTCCCGGTATTTTGCCGCCATTGCCGCCATGCCTTCCTTCTGAGCCTCGGCACGGATGTCGTGGGAAATGCGCATGGAGCAGAATTTCGGCCCGCACATCGAACAGAAATGTGCCAGCTTGTGCGCCTCCTTGGGCAAGGTCTGGTCGTGGAAGGACCGTGCGGTTTCGGGGTCGAGCGACAGGTTGAACTGGTCCTCCCAGCGGAACTCGAAGCGCGCGCGCGAAAGGGCATCATCCCTGGTTTTCGCTGCCGGATGGCCCTTCGCCAGATCGGCTGCATGGGCGGCTATCTTGTAAGTGATCACCCCAATCTTGACGTCGTTGCGGTC
This sequence comes from Mesorhizobium sp. M2A.F.Ca.ET.037.01.1.1, assembly GCF_003998075.1. Classification (NCBI taxonomy): domain Bacteria; kingdom Pseudomonadati; phylum Pseudomonadota; class Alphaproteobacteria; order Hyphomicrobiales; family Phyllobacteriaceae; genus Mesorhizobium; species Mesorhizobium sp. M2A.F.Ca.ET.037.01.1.1. The sequence continues at coordinate 5,510 of NZ_RZSA01000228.1, forward strand.
GGGAAGGCCGAGATGCTCTTTCGGCGTGACGTAGCAAAGCATTGCGGTGCCGAACCAGCCTATCATGGCGGCACCTATCCCTGAGGTGATGTGGTCATAGCCCGGCGCGATGTCGGTCGTCAGCGGCCCCAACGTGTAGAACGGCGCCTCACCGCACACTGCGAGCTGCTTGTCCATGTTCTGCCTGATCTTGTGCATGGGGACATGGCCCGGGCCTTCGATCATCACCTGGCAGTCCTTTGCCCAGGCAATCTTGGTGAGTTCTCCAAGTGTTTCCAGTTCGGCGAATTGCGCCGCGTCGTTCGCATCGGCGATTGAACCGGGACGAAGGCCGTCGCCGAGCGAGAAGGAAACGTCATAGGCTCTGGCGATGTCGCAGATCTCCTCGAAATGCTCGTAGAGGAAGCTCTCCCGGTGATGGTGCAGGCACCATTTGGCCATGATCGAGCCGCCGCGCGAGACGATGCCCGTGACCCGGTCGACGGTCAGCGGTATGTAGTGCAGCCGCACGCCGGCGTGGATGGTGAAATAGTCGACGCCTTGCTCGGCCTGCTCGATCAGCGTGTCGCGATAGACCTCCCAGTTGAGGTCCTCGGCGATGCCGCCGACCTTTTCGAGCGCCTGATAGAGCGGCACCGTGCCGATCGGCACCGGTGCATTGCGCACGATCCAGTCGCGGATGTTGTGGATGTTGCGGCCGGTCGACAGGTCCATCACCGTATCGGCGCCCCAGCGGATCGCCCACACCATCTTTTCGACCTCTTCGGCCATCGACGATGTGACAGCCGAGTTACCGATGTTGGCGTTGATCTTCACCAGGAAATTTCGCCCGATGATCATCGGTTCGCTCTCGGGATGATTGATGTTGGCGGGAATGATTGCGCGTCCGCGCGCCACCTCGTCGCGCACGAATTCGGGTGTGACGAAATCTGGGATCGCCGCGCCGAAGGCTTCGCCGTCGCGTTGCAGCTTGCCGCGCATCACCTCGCGGCCGAGATTCTCGCGGATGGCTACGAACTCCATTTCTGGCGTGATGATGCCGGCGCGCGCATAGGCAAGTTGGGTCACCGCCTTGCCCTGCTTGGCCTTGAGCGGCCGATTGCGTATCGGAAATTCCGGTGTCAGGCGCTCGCCGGTGGCGAATCCATTGTCTTCCGGCCGGACGTGGCGGCCGTCATAGGCTTCGACATCGCAACGCGCCGTGACCCATTCGTGGCGAAGCCGGGCAAGGCCTTTTTCGATGCTGGTTTGGACTGATGGATCGGTGTAGGGGCCGGACGGATCGTAGACGGTGACGGGCGGTTCGCCGGCCGTCGGATGGACGGAAATCTCGCGCATCGGCACCCTGATCTGCGGGTAGAGGACGCCGGGCTTGTGGATTTTCCGCGAGGCGGGCAGTGGTCCCGTCGACACGGCGGGGGTGAGGGCATTCATCGTGAGGCTCCTTTGCTCATGCATTGGAGACCCAGTTCTGTGCCGGAAGGATGAAAAGACGCTTCTGTAGACCTGCTGCAGCAGGACCTCGGGCGTAAACTCCCGCAAAGCGCTTGCACCGTCCCTACGCCAGTATGAACTGGATCAGGTTCAACGGGTCACTGCGCCGCGAAAGCCAGCAGTATCTCAGCCCCTTACCGGGACTCCCCTGGTGAATGCCTCAAGTTGAATGGGCCGGTGCTGCTTTGTCAAGCGCCTTCGGGCGCCTTCGGGCGCCTTCGGCCGGTGGCGACGTCCGGCGGCCGGCCGAGCGGAGAGCTCGCGCATGCATCGGGGACAAGTCACGCCCCGTAGACCAGGGCTGGAATGGCCAAAGTCTCATTCGCTTCGTGAAGGATGGAAAAACTGTATCGGCCATGTGCGTCGAGATCGACCGAGTAGCTCAGGCGGTCACGGATGTGGTTATCCTGGTCGAAGGCGACGATTTGCGGCTTCAGCGAGGTGATTTGCACCACGTCCAGGTAGATGGAGTTGCAGATATGATCTGGTCGTCGGGCTGGCAGGTGCAAGCGGCCGCTCTATTCAGGATGCGGCATCGGCGGCGTTCCCGATACCAATGATATCTTGCGGGCAACTTATGCAATCACCGGCTTCGTAAAACCCGACGGCGGCGGCCGTGTCCTGGCGCTGAGGATGTGCCGCTGTTCC
>NZ_RZSA01000229.1:0-7647 GCF_003998075.1 Mesorhizobium sp. M2A.F.Ca.ET.037.01.1.1
ACGGCAGAGACAGCGCGTTGCGAAGGCCTCGCCGCCATCGCCGCCCAGGCCGACCGCCTCGGCGTCACCTTCAACGTGGCGGAAGCCATCAAAACGAAAATGAGCGTGGCCGACGCCCGCTCCAAGGTTCTGGACGCGGCGGCGGCCGGCGATGGCGAAAACGTCTCGGCAATCGCGACCCCGAAGGCGAAGGCCGAAACGAGCAAGGTTCTCGACGCGGCCGGCAAGTCTTCCGCGTGGAAAAAGGCACTCAAGCGCCACTAAGCGCGGCAACAGGAGATTCCGCAATGTCTACCGTTCTCTACGATACCCGCCGGGCCGGCGCTCACATCATCAGCGAGTCGGCTGGTGAAACCGGCGGCATGCGCTCGCGCGCGGTCGGCGTCCTCGCCAGCGGCGTCAAGTATCTCAACGGAACCGTGCTCGGCCAGGTCGTGGTCGGGGCCGCTGTGGCCGCTGCCAATGGTGGCAACACCGGCAACGCCACGATTTCGGCTGTCACGACCGCCGAGGGCGCGAAGCCCGGCGTCTACAAGGTGGAATTCACCGCCGCTACCAAGTTCGACGTGATCGACCCGGACGGCTTCAAGGTCAAGTCCGGCCAGACCGGCGCCGCATATGCAGATGACCTGGGCTTCACCATCACGGCCGGCGCGACTCCGATGGTTGCCGGTGACGGCTTCACCATCACGGTCGGCGCCGGCACTAAGAAGTACAAAAAGCTGGACCCCGCCGCCGGTGACGGCTCGCAGGATGCCGCCGCCATTCTCTTCGGCGATGTCGACGCCACCACGGCCGATCAGAAGGCGGTTCTTACCGTCCGCGAATCCGAGGTCGCCGACTTCGAACTGGTTTGGCCGGTCGGCATTTCGGCGCCGGCAAAGGCCGCCGCAATCGCAGCGCTCGAAGCAAAAGGAATCACCGTTCGCTAACCACGGCGACGGGGAAAACGAGGAACCGCACCTATGCATATGGACATCTTCAACGACGACGCGTTTTCCGCCGTCTCTATGACCGTGGCGCTTGAAGACTACGAATTCAAGCCAAACCTGATCGGTTCCATGAACCTGTTCACGGACGTGCCGATTGCAACGGAACACGTCTCGGTCGAGCGCCGCGCCGGCAACGTGCTGAATATCATTCAGACCTCGGAACGTGGCGCGCCGCTGGAAGAGGGCAAGCGCGACGGCCGCTCGATCCGAAAGTACGATACCAGCCGTATCGCCAAGGGTCATACCATCCGGGCATCCGAGATTTCCAACGTTCGCGCCTTCGGCACCGAGTCGGACCTCGAAACCATGATTTCCTACGTGGGCCGCTTCGAACAGCGTCTTATCGGCGACGTCGAACTGACCTGGGAAAACATGCAGTTGGGCGCACTGCAGGGCAAAGTTCTGGACGCTGACGGCTCGGTCATCGTGGATTGGTTCGATGAATGGGGCATTGACGAGCCCGAGGAAATCGACTTCGCGCTGGACACCGCAACGACCGATATCGAACAGAAGTGCCGGGGCGTCATCCGTATCATGATGAAGGCGGCTCGCGGCGCCTGGACCATCGGCACCCGCGTGGTCGGCCTGGCTGGCGACGCCTTCTTCGACAAGCTCACCGCCCACAAATCGGTTCGCGAGATCTACTTGAACACCTCGCAGGCGCAGACGCTTGCACGCGCCTTCGGCGCTGCCACTCAGAGCGTGTTCAATGCCGGCTCTTATGCGGTCTTCGATTACGGCGGCATCCTTTTTATCAACTATCGTGGCACGGACGATTTCAGCGACGAGGCTACGCCTGGCACCAAGGCCGGCTTGGGCATCAGGTCGACCAAGTGCAAGTTCTTCCCGCTTAATGCGCCGGATGTCTTCCAGAAGGCATTTGCGCCGGGCGAAGCGTTCGACATGGTCAACACCATCGGCCGGCCGCTCTACGCGATGATGATCCGCGACGAGAAGCGCAACTTCTGGGTTCGCCCCGAGGTCTATTCCTATCCGCTGTACATTTGCACGCGGCCGGAAATGCTGCTCACCGCCAAGGCGACCGCCGCCGGTTAATCCGGCGGCTTACTCCCATGGATTGGCACGGCCTCCTTGACGATATGACCGGCATAGTTCGGGATACGTTCGGCGAGGCCGTGGCAGTCATCTATAGGCGCGCCGAGACTGGCGAAATCAAGCCGGACCTGATCGCGATTTTCGATTACGAACACGCCGAGCTTCAGGCCGGCGGCAAGGTGTCCACCACGTCACGCATCCCGGTGCTTGACGTGCGCAACGCTGACCTCGGCTTTGATCCTTTGCCGGATGACGAAGTGACGATTTCCGGCCAGGGCACTTTCCGAGTGATCGACACTTTCGCGGACTCGTCCAAGAACACAAAGCTGCATCTGCGAAAGAAATAGGCGATGGCCTCGGCACCGCACCCGCGAAAGCTCATACGCGCCGCCGCCGCCAACTTGCTTTCCACGCCGGACGCGAGCACGCCGCCGGTGTTCCCTACGGCGGCAAAGGCCCGCGTCTATAACAGCCGAGACTTTCCCGCCGACGCGCGCATCATGCCCGTGGTAGTGGTCTACACCGGCGACGATGTCATCGACCCGGACTATCGCCACGATGGCGGGGTTCGCCGCCGCTTTCTCAAGCTCATGGTCGAGTGCTACGCGGTCGGCGATGACGGCGCCGAGGCGGTGGACGATTGCGCGCTTGAGGTTGAAAACTGGCTTCACGCAAACCCCACGCTCGGCAATCTGGTCGAGTGGTGCACGATCAACTCGACGGCTATGGCCTTCGCGGAAACAGCCGAGGTCGCGTTGTGGACTGCCGTCCTAACCTTCGACGTCGTCTACTACACGCAACTGATAGAGGTTGAAGGCCGGCGCCCGACGACCGTCATGCTCGGCTATGATCCCGATACCGGCCCCGGCCATGAGCCCGATTATATCGATGTAACGGGGGTGATGCCCGATGCTTGAGCGCCGCGAAAAAGACATCACGGACCTTGAGCGCCGGCTTTCGAACTCGGTTCTTGTGGGCAAGGTTTCGCAGGTCGACCACGCGAAAGCCCGTTACCGCGTCAAGGCCGGCAAATTCGAAAGCGACTGGCTACCGTTTACCAGCGCTCGGGCGGGCGAAACGCGGACCTATGACAGCCTCGACGTGGGCGAACAGGTGGTTATCGTCTCGCCCTCTGGCGACCCCTCTCAGGGCGTCATTGTGGGCTCTATAGCCACCCAGGCGAAGCAAGCGGCGGACAAAGGCAACATTCACCGGACGATATACCCGGACGGCACGGTCGTTGAGTACGACCACGATGCGAAAGCCTACAAGATGGACGTCGCCGAGGGCGGCAGCTACGCCCTCAACATCGGCGGCGGCGCCTCGATACATGCCAGCGGCGGCGCCATAAAAATCAAGGCGCCTGGCGCCATCGACATCGAGTCCGCCACGCTCACCCACAACGGCAAAGATATTTCCTATCTGCACGAACACACCGGCGTTGAGCCTGGCGGCGCGAACACTGGCCCGGTGGCGTAAGGGGAACCGCAATGCTCGGAATGGACGCCCGCACCGGCAAGCCGCTTGAAGGCCTGGCGCACCTCAAGCAATCCATCACGGACATTCTTTCAACGCGCATAGGCACGCGGGTGATGCGCCGCGAGTACGGTTCGGATCTTCCGAACCTTGTAGACAATCCCGTCAATTCGGATTTCGCGGTCGACCTCTATATGGCCCTCGCCGAGGCGATCACCCGATGGGAGCCGCGCCTGAGATTGCGGGAAGCTTCGTTTAATCCACTCGGCGACGGCGCTATAGAATTCGGGCTAACCGGCGAATATTTGCCGGACGGAAAGATCATCACACTTAGCGGAATTGTCATCAAATGAGCGAGGCGCAATATACGCTTGAAGGACTCCCCGTCCCGGCGGTTATTGCGACCCTCTCTTACGAAGAGATTCGGCAAGCTACGATCAACAAACTTGTCGAGCTTGACCCCGATTATTCCGCGTTACTGGAAAGCGACCCCGCGATCAAGGTAATTGAGGCGTCGTCGTATCAAGATCTTGTTTTGCGCGAGCGCGTCAATGATGCCGCGAAAGCCAACCTTCTGTTCTTCGCTACGGGGTCCGACCTCGATCACCTCGCCGCGTTCTATGACGTGCTTAGGCTGGTCGGCGAAACCGATGCCGCCTTGCGAAGCCGCACCATCCTGGCGATTCAGGGCCGCTCCACCGGCGGGCCGGAAGAGCGTTATAAGTTCCTCGCCCGTACCGCTGATGTCCGCGTAAAGGACGTCGCAGTCTATCAGGTGGACGGCGGGCCAAAGCTTCGCGTCGCGTTGCTGTCCCGTGTCAACGGCGGCGTTCCTGATGCGGCCATGCTGGCCGCTGTAGAGGCCGCCGTGACGGCCCCGGATGCCCGTTCGATCAATGACGTTATCGAGGTCGTTTCGGCTACCCAGGCGCCGCAAAACATCGTCTTGAACGTTTGGCTTCTGCCGAACGCGCCTGCCGCGATCATCGGCAGCATGGAAACGCTCATTCGGGCCGCTTTCTTTGACGAAGGCGGAATCGGGTTCGACCTTAATCCGTCTTGGATTTCGGCCCGCGTCCATATTCCTGGCGTCGCCAAGGTCGAGGTCGTCACCCCGGCGGCTCCAGTCATTGAGAATGACAACCAAGCGGCAACGCTCGGCACCATCACCGTGAACCTCGCCGGGAGGTCGCGTTGACGGCGTTGCATCTTCTCCCAAACAACGCCTCGCCCTTTGAGCGCGCGCTATCCATGTCACTGGATAGGACGCCCGATTTCGGCGCGATCATTGATAGTATCGCTGGCTTGAAATACGGCGTAATCCCGGCCGCCTTCTCGCCCTGGGTTGTGGCGGAATACGGGCTTGGCCCGATATCCGAGTATTTCGAAAGCGACGCAGAAATCATCGCCGCCGGCATCCCGTGGCAGCGGGTCCGGGGCACCCCTGCGGCTGTCCTGGCCGCACTGTCCTGGCTTGGCTACACCTCGCCCTCAATCGAGGATCAGAACGAACGGCGCCGTAAGTGGAACCGCTATCAGGTCGCCATGGGTTTGGTGCCTGAAGCTGAATTGCCAGTGCTTCGCGACGCCGAATATCTGGTCGGAATTTCGGACCCGGCCCGCTCGGCGTTCATACGCGGCTGGCACGGCTACAACGTCCGCGCCCTCGAATGGAGCGAACAGAAATGGGGCGAATCCCTTTGGGGTGACGACAGCGGCATTCGTCTTGACGGCGGAACGGTGAAGTGGAGCCACGGCGAAGACCTCACCGCCAGCATTGTGGCAACCTCGGAAGAGCGCGAAGCCCTCGGGGTTAACGTCTCGGTCGGCGACGTGCTGCAATGGGGTGCGTTCCCGTGGACGGCGCCCGGCATTTCATGGAACGGCGTTACTGATGCCGGGGCCTTCAAGTCGTTTCTGCTGTCCGGCCTGTCCGTTTACGTGGCCTTCTATGACGCCGCCGGCCAGGTCATCGGCTACCGCCGTCCCGTAGCCGTTCGGGACGTGACCGCGAACCATGACTCGGCGCCGGGCCAGGTGTTCTTTCAAGTCGAGGTGCGAACCGACTTCGGCGATAGCGAGGGCGAGCAATGCGCTTCCGTGGGGCTGGTTTTCCGCGCTCACAACGCTAACGCCGCGAAGCCTGGCAAGCTTTGGCTCGAGCCGCAAGAAATCGCCTTTGAGGCCGGCTATGACCCCGCCGATATGAAGATCGGCGCCGTCCCGGTCGACTTCACCTTCCGGCGGACCGTCCGCCAGCACGTCACCATCGAATTGGAAATCTGAAAATGGCGAACGAACAATATCTGATCTTCGACAAGGCGACTCGTCCCGACCTGGCCGATATTTATGACCGTTCGCAGGCTAGCCCGCCGCGCGAGCGGGTGTTGATGCGCGAGCGCAAATTTGCGCAAGGCGCCGAATTCAACGAAGCGTTTTCTATCGAGGCGAGGAAGCGAACCAACATCGGCAACATGGTTGCCAGTGACGGCGACCGCCGCAAGGGTTGCGAAATCATTGTGGACCCGTTCACCGGCGACGCGACGCTGGCGGCCGGTGAGGTGTACGTGCGAGGCGATATCCGCCCGGTTGGCGAGGCCAGCTTTGCGGGCCTGCCGATTGTGGGCGATGTCGTCGTCGGTGTTCGCGTTTTGCAAACGGTTGTGACGCATGAGGAAGACGAGTCCTTGCTCGGCCTGCACGAGGAAGCGATTGTTTCTTACGGCGAACCTGGCGCGGCGCGCGAAGAGCTTTCGCTTGCGTGGGGTTGGGATGGCGACGGCCAGGCCGGCGCCCTTTATCGCGTCTACCAGATCCGCGACGGCTTCGTTGTCGACCAAACCCCGCCGCCCTCGCTGTCCGGGTTTAACGCCGCAATGGCGGCTCAAGACTATGACGCGCACGAAAACTACGTCGCTCGCGGTTGCCGGGTAACGGCGCTCGGCCTGTCCGGCGGAAAACAATGGTTCTCTATCGAGGAAGGCACTGCAAATATTCTCGGATACAAGCGGACCCGGAACACCGCGACTCGCTTCGGCCAGCCCGAAGAGCCAGATATTCTCAACATTGCCTCGGAACCGCATACGTTTGACGATGGCGGCACCGGGACCGCGACCATCGCGCTCAACCGCTCGCCGATCAATTCGGTCGCGCAAGTCATCGTGACGAAGGAGGTTACCGAAACCATCGTGCGCGGCGCGGTCGCGAACACGACCGACTTGCTCGGGCACACCGGCGTGGTGTCTATCTCGCTTGTGAAGCAAGGCGCCACGACCTACGCCTCGCCCGCCAGCTACACGCGCAACGGCGACCGTATCGATTGGTCGCCGGCTGGCCCGGAACCGGCGCCCGGCTCTTCCTTCGATATCACCTATCGTTACCTCGACGCCGTGGTGCCCTCGGTTGTCACGCCTACCGGCATCACCATTTCCGGCGGCGTCACGGGCGGCAACGTGTTCGTGAGCTACAACTTTAATCTGCCGCGCCACGACCTCATCTGTCTCGATAGGGACGGAAATGTCGTTTACCTCAAGGGCATTCCCGCCGTTGAGCAACCGCAGCCGCCGGCCCCGCCCGCCACGTTGCTCGCGCTTTGCGTGGTCGAAAACGATTGGTTCGGAACGCCTGCCATCATCAACAACGGCACGCGGTCGCTTCCGTTCTGGCAACTCCAACGCATGTATGACCGCCTTGTCGACGCCATCGACCTGATAGCGCTGGCGCGCCTGCAAATGGACATTTCCGCGCGTGAGCCAGTGGCGAAAAAGGGCGTGTTCGTGGACCCGCTCAATGACGACCGCTACCGCGATGCCGGCGAGGCGCAGAACGGGGCGGTTTTCAACGGCTCATTCCAGATTCCGATCATCCCGAGCTTCCAAGCCTTTTCGATGGCGGCCCCGGCGTGCCTCACCTACACGGAAGAGCCGCTTATCTTGCAAGAGGCCGTGACGGGTTGCACGAAGATCAATCCTTATCAGTCATTCGCGCCGCTTCCGGCGAAAATGTACCTGACACCTACTCAAGATTTCTGGACGGAAACGCAAGACGAGTCGCTTTCGCCGATTACCCAGGTGTTCGGCCAGGGCAACCGTTCCCGCGTCACCAATGTCGAGGTCATCACGTC
>NZ_RZSA01000022.1:0-16017 GCF_003998075.1 Mesorhizobium sp. M2A.F.Ca.ET.037.01.1.1
GCCGATACGGCGATCCTCGACCAGGCGATCGAAGCGCTGGCCGTTTCGCGCCGGGCGATGGCGGAGCAGGGCATCCATCTGGCGTTGGCCGCGATCTTCGGCGTGGTGGCGGAAGCGGACCGCTATTTCGCTTCCCAGGAGCCGTGGGCACTGAAGAAGACCAATCCGGAGCGGATGGAAACGGTCTTGTGGACAACGGCCGAACTGGTGCGACGCGTGGCACTCCTTTGCCAGCCCTTCATTCCGGGATCGGCGGCCAAGCTGCTCGACCTGCTGGCCGTGCCTGCGGGCATTGAGCCGGAAAATCTCCCCGAGACGGTCAAGGCGATCGACTATCGTTCCGTCTATATGCAAGGGCTGATCGACGAGGCGGCGGCCGGCGCGCTGGCGCAAGGAGCGGCGCTGCTCGCTTGGCACGCCAGCCACGCCTTCTGCTCGAAATGCGGGAACCGCTCGGAAATGCGCGCCGGCGGCTACAGGCGCCACTGTCCGGCCTGCGGCACCGATCACTTTCCGCGCACCGACCCGGTGGCGATCATGCTGACGGCAACGCGCGAAAAATGCCTGCTGGGGCGCGGCCGGCATTTCGCGCCGGGCATGTATTCGGCGCTTGCCGGCTTCATCGAGCCGGGCGAGACGATCGAGGCGGCGGTGCGGCGCGAGACGCTGGAAGAGGCCGGCATCCGGCTCGGCCGCGTCGTCTACCACGCCAGCCAGCCCTGGCCGTTCCCCTATTCGCTGATGATCGGCTGCTTCGGCGAGCCGCTCAACGAGGATATCCAGGCTGACCTCAACGAGCTGGAGGATTGCCGCTGGTTCTTCCGAGCCGAGGTGCGCACGATGCTGGACAGGACGCATGCCGACGGCTTGATTACGCCGCCGAAAGGGGCGATCGCCCATCACCTCATCCGCGCCTGGGTCGACAGCGAATAGGAGCGCAAGAATGATCCGTCATACCGTGGTGTTCACCTTGAAGCACGAGCCGCATTCGCTGGAGACAAAGCGCTTCCTGCACGACGCGAAGAAAATCCTTACCGGGATCAAGGGCGTCACGCATTTCGAGCAGCTGCGGCAGGTGAGCCCGAAGAACGACTACCAGTTCGGCTTCTCGATGGAGTTCGCCGACCAGGCGGCCTACACGCGCTACAACGAGCACCCCGACCACGTTGCGTTCGTGCGCGATCGCTGGGTGCCGGAGGTCGAGAAGTTCTTGGAGATCGATTACGTGCCGTTGGGCGCGGTGATCTAAGCGCAAGTCGTTGTAAAACAGGGTGAGCCGCCAGGCACACTCCTAGCACGGCGGCACAACCAATCACTTGATATGGCTGGTCATCCATTCGCTCAATCTTGCAATTCCTGCTCAAGCGGATCAGATGTGGTTACGCAATCTCGTTTTGCGAAAGTGATATGATCACTACGCTTTCATGCCGTGAACTCAAACAGGATCTTGGCCGCGCAAAACGCGCTGCCAAGGACGGCCCTGTGATCATCACCGACAGTGGGCGGCCAGTGCATGTCCTCATGTCGTTCGATGAATATTAACGGCTCACCGGCAAAACGCGGTCGCTCGGTGACATGCTGGCTATGCCGGAGGTGGGTGACCTTGATTTGCCGCTGCCGCCCCACACGGAACACGCCCTACCAGTAGACTTGTCCTGATGCTGTAGCTCGATATTCGTGGCCCTAATCAGCCACCTTCCACTGCTCGCGCGAGGCGCTCGCCGGATAGACGCCAAGGATGCGCATCTCGCGCGAGAAGAAGCTCAGCTCGTGAAGCGCCAGCTTGACCAGCGGATCGTCCGGGTGGCCTTCGATGTCGGCGTAGAACAGCGTCGCGGTGAAGGCGCCGAGTTGGTAGCTCTCGAGCTTGGTCATGTTGATGCCGTTGGTGGCGAAGCCGCCCATGGCCTTGTAGAGCGCGGCAGGCACGTTGCGGACGCGGAAGATGAAGGTCGTCATCATCTTGGCGTCCGGCGTGGGCCGCTCCACCCATTGCTTGTTCTTGGTCAAGACGACGAAGCGGGTGACGTTGGAGTCGGTGTCCTCGACATTCTTCTCGATGATGTCGAGCCCATAAAGCTCCGCGGCAAGAGCCGGCGCCAGCGAGGCCATGGTGCGGTCCTTGACCTCCGACACCATCTTCGCCGAACCCGCCGTGTCACCGGCGATCACCGGCTTCCAGCCGTTCTTGCGGATATATTTGCGGCACTGTCCCAACGCGTGGATGTGGCTGTGCACGGTCTTGATCTCTTCGCGCTTCACTCCCGGCAGCACCATCAGCTGGAAGTGGATCGGCAGGAAATATTCGCCGACGATGTGCAGCTTCGATTCCGGCAACAGGTGATGGATGTCGGCGACCCGGCCGGCGATCGTGTTCTCGATCGGGATCATGGCGAGCTCGGCCTTGCCGGTCTCGACCGCATTGAAAGCATCCTCGAAGGTCGGGCAGGGCAAAGGGTCCATGGTGGGGAACATGTTGCGGCACGCCGTGTCGGAATTGGCGCCGGGTTCGCCCTGGAAGGATATTCTGTTGGTCTTTGCGGTCATGCGGATGGTCTCAGCTTGAAAGGATCTGCCTGGCGCGTTCCAGGTCGTGCGGCGTGTCGACGCCCAGCGGCAGCGACTGAACGATCTCGGCGTCGATGCGCATGCCGGCTTCCAGCGCCCGCAATTGCTCCAGCCGCTCGCGGCGCTCCAGCGGCGAGGGCTTGAGCGCCACGAAGCGTTCGAGCGCTGCACGGCGATAGGCGTAGAGGCCGATGTGATGGTAGAGCGGCCCCTCGCCCCAGGGCGCGGTGGCGCGGGTGAAATAAAGCGCTTTCAACCGCGTCGCGGAACGTGGTGAGCCGACGATCTTGACCACATTCGGGTTGGTCTTTTCCTCGTCGCGCACGATCTCGACGCCGAGCGTGGCGATGTCGACCGATTTGTCCTCAAACGGCCGCAGCGACGCGCCGATGATCTCGGGATCGATGGTCGGCAGGTCGCCCTGCACATTGACGATCGTTTCCACTTGCTTTTCAGGGTCGAGAGCCGTCAGCGCCTCGAAGATGCGGTCCGAGCCCGATTCGTGACCAATGCGGGTCATGACCGCCTCGAAGCCATGCGCCCGCACGGCCTCAGCGACAGCTTGCGTGTCGGTCGCCACCACGACGCGGCCGAGCCCAGCCTCGGCGGCGCGGCGGGCGACATGGACGATCATCGGCGCGCCCGCAATGTCGGCCAGCGGCTTGCCCGGCAGGCGCGTCGAGGCCATGCGGGCGGGGATCAGGATCAAGGTTGACATCGGATTTTGGAGCGGTCGAAAAACAGGGGTGGAAAAGTGGCAAAAGGTCTCACTGGAAGCGCCCTTATAGGTGTTGCAACGCCAGAGCAAAAGACCTAGTTTCCGCCCGGTTTGACTGGCCTTTCAGGGCAGTTCGCGATACCGACGGACGGAGTGGACGGGACGGTCCGCCGGAAAAGGGAGCAAGGGGCGTATGGATTCCAACGAAGTCAACAAGCTGCTCGGCGGATTTCTGGGAACCTGCTTCATCGTCTTTTCGATAGGCCTCGTCTCGGACGGGCTGTTCGCCTCGCCCGCCCCCGAAAAGCCCGGCTTCGCCATCGAGGCGCAGGAGCCGACCGAAGGCGGCGCGGCCGCGCCGGCCGCGGCTGAAAAGCCGATCGCCGATCTGCTCGCCAGCGCCAGCGCCGATGCGGGCGCCGCCATCTTCAAGAAGTGCCAGGCCTGCCATTCCGGCGAAAAGGGCGGTCCGAACAAGGTCGGTCCGGATCTCTGGGACATCGTCGACCGCCCCGTCGCCGAGCACGAGGGCTTTGCCTATTCGTCCGGCATGAAGGATTTTTCCAAGGGCGGCCAGGAGCATTGGACCTACGACAACCTCAACCACTTCATCACCTCGCCGAAGAAGTTCGTGAAGGGCACGGCGATGGGCTTCGCCGGCCTGCCGAAGGAAGAAGACCGTGCCAACGTGATCGCCTATCTGCGCACGCTGTCGGACAATCCGAAGCCGCTGCCGCAGCCGGGCGCCGCCGCCGACGCCTCGGCAAAGCCGGCCGAAGCCGCCAAGCCGGCGGATGGCGCTGCCAAGCCGACCGAGGAAACCGCTCCAGCCAAGCCTGCGGCGCCTGCTCAATAAACAATTTGTAATCGAGATATCCTCAGAAAAGCCGGGTTCGTCCCGGCTTTTCTGTTAGGAAACCTGCATGGACAGCTACAAAGGCCATCCCTTGCGGTTTCCACCGGCGTCAAATGATCTAGATTGCGGGTGGTTGGAACTAGCGACGAGGAGAACGCATGACGGTTGGCCGATTCCGCACGCTTTTCGCATCGGCGCTGGCGCTCGCCTTCGCCTCGAGCCTGCAGGCCAGCTTCGCCGATGAGTGGCACACGACGTCCTCGCTGATCGGACCTTCCAAATACGGCGAGAACTTCCAGCGCTACGACTACGTCAATCCGGATGCGCCGAAGGGCGGCACCTACAACTCCGTTGTTGTAGGCACCTTCGACAGCTTCAACCCTTACATTGTGCAGGGATCGTCGGCCGCCGGCTTCGCAGAGTTCGGCGGCGGCCTGCTCTATGACACGCTGATGGACCAGGCGACGGATGAGGGCAGCGTAAGCCATCCTCTGATTGCCGAGGCCTACAAATATCCGGCGGATTATTCGTCTGCGACCTATCGGCTTAACCCCCAAGCCAAATGGCATGACGGACAGCCGATCACCGCCGACGACGTGATCTGGTCGTTCCAGGTGCTGAAGGCCAACAGCCCGATGTATAGCCGCTATTTCGAGAACGTGACCGAGGCCGTCGCCATTTCGGACCGGGAGGTCGAGTTCCATTTCAACCAGAAGGGCAATCGGGAACTGCCCAAGATCCTCGGCGACCTCGTCGTCTTGCCGAAGCACTGGTGGGAGGGCACCGACCCCAGCGGCAAGAAGCGCGACATAACGAAGTCGACGCTGGAACCGCCGCTCGGCTCCGCCGCCTACAAGATCGCAAGCTTCAAGCCGGGCTCGGAGATCGTCTGGCAACGCGTTCCGGATTATTGGGGCGCCAAGCTGCCGGTGAAGATCGGCCGCGAGAATTTCGACATCCAGCGCTTCACCTACATCCTGGACGACAATGCCGCATGGCAGGCCTTCACCAAGGGCGGATTTCAGGATCTCAAACCGGAGAACAGCTCGAGGCGTTGGGCGACATTCTACAATTTCCCGGCGATCAAGGCTGGCGACGTGATCAAGAAGGAGTTCAAGACCACCTCGCCCGAGCCGATGCAGGCTTTCATGCTCAACCAGCGGCGCCGACTATTCCAGGATCGTCTTGTGAGGGCAGCACTGACATATCCATTCGATTTCGAGACGATGAACCGCACGCTGTTCTACAACTCGAACACGCGTACCCAGAGCTATTTCCAGGGCACGGAGCTTGCGTCGAGCGGGCTGCCGCAAGGCAAGGAACTCGAAATCCTGGAGAAGTATCGCGACAAGCTTCCGCCGGAACTCTTCACGCAGGAATTCAAGCTGCCGGTCTATGATTCACCGCAAGCGGAACGGAAATACCTGAAGCAGGCGGTCGATCTCTTCGCCCAGGCAGGCTGGGCGATCAAAGGCGGCAAGATGGTGAACGCCAAGACCGGCGAGCCGTTCAAATTCGAAGTCCTCGGCGCGGCGGACACGGACCAGGTGATTTCCAGCCCTTGGATCGCTAATCTGCGCAAGATCGGTGTCGATGCGACGCTGCGCATCATCGATCCGACGCAGTACATCAACAGGCGCAACAATTTCGACTACGACGTCATCATCGGCCAGCTTGGCCAGTCGGAATCGCCTGGGAACGAGCAGCGAGACTTCTGGAGTTCGAAGGCGGCGGACACGCCAGGATCGCGCAACTATTCCGGCATCAAGAGCCCGGTCGTCGATGCGCTCGTCGACCGCATCATCTTCGCCACCGACCGCGACGATCTCATCGCCACGACCCATGCGCTCGATCGCGTCCTGTTGTGGAACTACTATACCGTGCCGCAATATTACCGCGCGGTGGTTTGGCTTGCCTACTGGAACAAGTTCGGCATGCCTGAGAAGCAGCCCACCTACCGGGGCGCTGATATCGATTCCTGGTGGATCGACCCCGCGAAGGAAAAGGCGCTGGCCGCCAAGTACAAGGGCCTCAATTGATGGAGCGGCGGACTTTGCTTCCTCGCCGCGATTTCCTGGCGCTCGGCGCCGCAGCCACTGCCGCCGCACTGCTGCCAGGCCGGGCGTTTGCCGACACGCCGACCGGCGTCAAGCTGCACGGCCTGTCGGCCTTCGGCGACCTGAAATACAAGCCCGACTTCACGCATTTCGACTATGTCAACGTCGATGCGCCGCAAGGCGGCACCTTCAATTTCTCGCCGCCCAATTGGGGCGCCAACCAGAGTCCGCAGACCTTCAACACGCTGAATTCCTTCGTCCCCAAGGGCGATTCCCCGCAGCGCATGGAGATGTGCTTCGATACGCTGATGGCGAGGGCGCTCGACGAGCCTGATGCTGTTTACGGGCTGATCGCCCAAAGCGTGACGATTTCTGACGACCGCAACAGTTTCACCTTCTCGCTGCGCCCGCAGGCACGGTTCCACGATGGTTCCCAGCTGACTGCGGAAGACGCCGCCTTCACCTTCAAGCTGCTGAAGGACAAGGGCCATCCCGACTACGCGCTGTCGCTGACCCACCTCGACGACGCGGCAGCCGTCGACGTTCACACGCTGCAGCTCAAATTCTCAGGCAAGCAGTCGGCCCGCACCATCCTCAACGTGGTCAGTTTTCCGATCCTTTCGAAGGCCTTCTTCACGGCCAACCCGTTCGATTCCTCCCAGCTCAACCCGCCGCTCGGCTCAAGCGCCTACAAGGTCGGGCGCTGGTCCGCGGGCGCCTGGATCGAATATGAGCGCGTGGCCGACTATTGGGGTAACGACCTGCCGGTCAATCGCGGCCAGAACAATTTCAGACGTATCCGCATCGAATTCTACCAGGATCGTACGGCCGGGTTCGAGGCCTTCAAGAAGGGCGAGATCCTCTACCGCGAGGAGTTCACCTCGCGCGTCTGGGCGACGGCCTACGACTTCCCGGCCTTTACCGCCGGCAAGGTGATCAAGCATGAGTTCCCGGCCGAAACCACGCCTTCCATGCAGGCCACCGCGGTCAACCAGCGGCGTGAGCAATTCAAGGATCCACGTGTTCGGCAGGCGATCGCGCTCTGTTTCGATTTCGAATGGACGCGGCGCAACTTCTTCTATGGCTCCTACGAGCGCTCGCAGTCCTGCTTCGAGAAATCCGACTTCCGGGCCGAGGGCATGCCAACGCCGCAGGAGCTGGCGCTGCTGGAATCACTGCGCGACCAGCTGCCGCCGGAGACCTTCGGTGAAGCGGTGACGCAACCGCCATCGGATGGGTCCGGACGAGATCGCAAGCAACTGAGCGCTGCGCTGAAATTGCTCGCAGAGGCTGGCTGGAAACGCTCCGGCGATTTCGTGCTCAATGACAAGGGCGGCCGGCTGGCGGCTGAATTTCTGGTCGACGACGAGACCTTCGTGCAGGTCTATTCGCCTTGGGTCGCCAATATGAAGGCCATCGGCATCGATGCTTCGATCCGCCTGGTGGATTCGGCGCAGTACCAGCTCAGGCAATCGACATTCGATTTCGACCTGCTGTCGGCCGCCTTCAACTTCAGCGCCACGCCGACCCGCGACGATCTGGAGATCTTCTTCCACTCGCGGAGCGCCGCGGTGTCGGGCTCGCGCAACCTGTCGGGCATTGCAAACCCGGCCGTCGATGCGCTGATCGATGCCGTCGGCGCTGCCAAAGACCGTGAAAGCCTGACCACCGCCATGCGCGCGTTGGACCGGGCCTTGCGCGCGCGGCGCGATTGGATTCCAAGTTGGTATCTGGCGAATCACCGAAGCGCCTATTGGGACATGTTCGGCTTTCCAGGGCAGAAACCCGATTTCGGCTTTCCGGTCGAGGCGCTGTGGTGGTTCGACAAGGGCAAGGCGGCAAAGATTGGCAAAGCCTGACATGATCATCCGCGCGGGGCCTGTCGCCTGATGGGCGCCTATATCCTGCGCCGCATTCTTCTCATGATCCCGACGCTGTTCGGCATCATGGCGATCTCCTTCGCGGTCATCCAGTTCGCGCCGGGCGGCCCGGTCGAGCAGGTGATCGCCAAGCTGACCAACCAGGGCGGCAACGACCGCCTCGGCAGCGGTGGCGGCGACGCCGGTGGCGGCAATCTCGACGTGGCCGGTGATGTCGGCTCGAAATATCGCGGCGCGCAGGGGCTCGACCCCGAATTCATCAAGAAGCTGGAAAAGCAGTTCGGCTTCGACAAGCCGCCGCTCGAGCGCTTCGGCATGATGCTGTGGAATTATATCCGCTTCGATTTCGGCGACAGCTATTTCCGCGATATCTCGGTGCTGAACCTGATCCTGGAGAAGATGCCGGTCTCGATTTCCATCGGTCTGTGGATCACGCTTTTGTCCTACCTGATCTCGATCCCGCTCGGCATCCGCAAGGCGGTGAAGGACGGCTCGACCTTCGACGTCTGGACCAGCGGCGTCGTCATCGTCGGCTATGCCATTCCCGGCTTCCTGTTCGGCATCCTTCTGATGGTGCTGTTTGCCGGCGGTTCGTTCTGGGACTGGTTCCCGCTGCGCGGCATCGTTTCGGACAATTGGGACCAGCTGTCCTGGCCCGCCAAGATCGCCGACTATTTCTGGCATATGACGCTGCCGCTGACGGCGCTGGTGCTGTCGGCTTTCGCAACGACCACCCTGCTGACCAAAAACTCTTTCCTCGAAGAGATCCGCAAGCAATATGTCGTGACGGCGCGCGCCAAGGGCCTGTCGGAGCACAAGGTGCTCTATGGACACGTCTTCCGCAACGCCATGCTGATCGTGATCGCCGGCTTTCCCGGCGCCTTCATCTCGGCCTTCTTCACCGGCTCGCTGCTGATCGAGAACATCTTCTCGCTCGACGGCCTCGGCCTGCTCGGCTTCAAGTCGGTGATCGACCGCGACTATCCGGTGGTGTTCGCCACGCTTTACATCTTCTCGCTGCTTGGCCTGTTCGTCGGCCTTCTGTCCGACCTGATCTACACCTGGGTCGATCCGCGCATCGACTTCGAGCGGAGAGACATCTGA
This sequence comes from Mesorhizobium sp. M2A.F.Ca.ET.037.01.1.1, assembly GCF_003998075.1. Taxonomy (NCBI): domain Bacteria; kingdom Pseudomonadati; phylum Pseudomonadota; class Alphaproteobacteria; order Hyphomicrobiales; family Phyllobacteriaceae; genus Mesorhizobium; species Mesorhizobium sp. M2A.F.Ca.ET.037.01.1.1. Next base: position 9,184 of record NZ_RZSA01000022.1, read on the forward strand.
TGGCCGAGGCTGCGATCGAAAGCGCGCCGGCCAGGCCTCGCAGGCCATTCCTGTCGCCGCTCAACCAGAGGCGGTTGCAGAATTTCAAGGCCAACCGGCGCGGCTACTGGTCCCTCTGGATCTTCCTGTTCCTGTTCGTGCTGTCGCTGTTTTCCGAGCTGATCGCCAATGACAAGCCGATCATCGCCTCCTACAAGGGCGAGATCCTGTTTCCGGTCCTGGTCGCCTATCCGGAAGAGAAGTTCGGTGGTTTCTACGCCGTCACCGACTATCGCGATCCGGTCATCCAGGACGAGATCAATGCCAATGGCTGGATGATCTGGCCGGCGGTCCGTTACTCCTATCAGACCGTCAACAACGCCATTCCAGAGCCGGCGCCGGCAAAACCATCCTGGCTTTACGACAAGAACAAGCGCTGCGGCCAATACCCGAAGGGAGAGGCCGACGAGAACTGCGTTGTGGGCAACTGGAACTGGCTGGGCACCGACGACCAGGCCCGCGACGTGCTGGCCCGAGTGCTCTACGGCTTCCGCATCTCGGTTCTGTTCGGGCTGATCCTGACGCTCGGCTCGTCGCTGATCGGCGTCGCGGCCGGCGCGGTGCAAGGCTATTTCGGCGGCTGGACCGACCTTCTCTTCCAGCGTTTCATCGAGATCTGGTCGGCGATCCCGGTGCTCTACCTGCTGCTCATCGTCTCGGCCATCCTGCCGCCCGGCTTCTTCATCCTGCTCGGCCTGATGCTGCTGTTCTCATGGGTGGCCCTGGTCGGAGTGGTGCGGGCCGAATTCCTGCGCGCCCGCAACTTCGAATATGTCAACGCGGCGCGCGCGCTCGGCGTGCCAAACCTCACCATCATGTTCCGGCACCTGTTGCCCAACGCCATGGTGGCGACGCTGACCTTCCTGCCCTTCCTGCTCTCCGGCTCGATCTCGACGCTGACCTCGCTCGACTATCTCGGCTTCGGCCTGCCGCCCGGCTCGGCCTCGCTCGGCGAATTGCTGAAACAGGCGCAACGCAACCTCAACGCGCCCTGGCTCGGCATTTCGGGCTTCATCGTCATCTCGCTGATGCTGTCGCTGCTGGTCTTCATCGGCGAGGCGACACGCGACGCCTTCGATCCGCGCAAGACGTTCAAATGAGCGAAGCCCTGCTGTCCGTCCAAGATCTGAGCGTCGCCTTCGCGCAGGGCGGCAAGCAGTCCATCGCCGTCGACCATATCTCGTTCGACATCGGCAAGGGCGAGACGGTTGCCCTGGTCGGCGAATCCGGCTCGGGCAAATCGGTATCGGCGCTGTCGGTGCTGAAGCTCCTGCCCTATCCCGCCGCCAGCCATCCCTCGGGCAGAATCCTGTTCAGCGGCGCCGACCTGCTCGCCATGAACGAGAAGGCGTTGCGCGGCGTGCGCGGCAACAAGATCACCATGATCTTCCAGGAGCCGATGACCTCGCTCAACCCGCTGCACACGGTCGAGCAGCAGATCGTCGAGGTGCTGCAACTGCATCAAGGCCTGCGCGATGCTCCGGCCAGGGCGCGCACGCTGGAGCTGCTCAACGAGGTCGGCATCCGCGAGCCGGAGAAACGTCTCGACGCCTACCCGCACCAGCTCTCCGGCGGCCAGCGCCAGCGCGTCATGATCGCCATGGCTTTGGCTAACGAGCCGGAGCTTTTGATCGCCGACGAGCCGACGACGGCGCTCGACGTGACCGTGCAGGCGCAGATCCTCCAGTTGCTCGCGGAGTTGAAAAGCCGCAAGGGCATGTCGATGCTGTTCATCACGCACGACCTCGGCATCGTCAGGAAGATCGCCGACCGTGTCTGCGTGATGACCAAGGGCAAGATCGTCGAGACCGGGCCGACCAAGGAGATCTTCGCCAACCCGCAACATCCTTACACGAAGCATCTCTTGGCCGCAGAGCCGAAGGGCAAGCCGCCTGCGGCAGACCCGGGCGCCAAATCCGTCATGGCGGGCAAGGACATGAAGGTCTGGTTCCCGATCAAGAGGGGCTTCTTCCGCAAGACCGTCGACCATGTGAAGGCCGTGGACGGCATCGACGTCACCGTGCGCGCCGGCCAGACGCTGGGCGTGGTCGGCGAATCCGGTTCGGGCAAGACGACGCTCGGGCTGGCGCTCGCGCGGATGATCTCCTCGACCGGCACGATCAACTTTAACGGACGCGACATCGACCAGCTCTCCTTCAGCGCCATGCGGCCGCTCAGGCGCGAATTGCAGATCGTTTTCCAGGACCCGTTCGGATCGCTCAGCCCACGCCTGTCGGTTTCCGAGATCATCGAGGAAGGGCTGAAGATCCACGAGCCGAAGCTCTCGCCCGACCAGCGCGACGACAAGGTGGTCGCCGTGCTGAAGGAGGTCGGTCTCGATCCGGAAACGCGCCATCGCTACCCGCACGAGTTCTCCGGCGGCCAGCGCCAGCGCGTCGCCATCGCGCGCGCCATGGTGCTCAATCCGCGCTTCGTCATGCTCGACGAGCCGACCTCGGCGCTCGACATGAGCGTGCAGGCGCAGGTGGTCGATCTTTTGCGTAACCTGCAGGCCAAGCACAATCTCGCCTATCTCTTCATCAGCCACGACCTCAAGGTCGTCCGCGCCCTTGCCAATGACGTCATCGTCATGCGCAATGGCAAGGTCGTCGAAGCGGGACCTTCCGAACAGATCTTCGGCAGCCCGCAGACCGACTATACGCGGGCGCTGATGGCGGCGGCCTTCAAGATCGAGACGGCGCCGACCGGCGTGGTCAGCGAATAGGCCCGGCTGGATTGACGTAACAAGGACTGAATCCGCAAATGGAAAAAGGCAAAATCCTGCTTGCCGTCACGGCCTTTCATCCGCAGCGCTGGCATCAGCTGCTGGCGGCCGAGCGCGAGGTGGTGCTGGAGCCGGCAGGCGCCAACGATCCCTCGATCGCCTACGCGGTGGTGTGGAAACATAAGCCGAACCTGCTCTCCGGGCTGCCCAACCTGCGAGCCATCTTCTCGGTCGGCGCAGGCGTCGACCATATCTTCGCCGATCCCGGCCTGCCCGACGTGCCGATCGTCAGGGTGGTCGCCGACAATCTCACCCAATACATGACCGAGTATGTCGTCTGGCGGGTGCTCGATCACCATCGGCACGGCATGCTCTACCGGGCGCAGCAGCCGAAGAAGATCTGGCACGAGCCGCCGCAGCGCCCGGCCGGCGACATTTCCGTCAGCATCATGGGCCTCGGCCATCTCGGCCGCGCGGCGGCATCGGTGCTTTTGTCGCTCGGCTTTGCCGTGAACGGCTGGTCGCGCACCGACCGGCCGATGAAAGGTGTTTCGACCTATGCCGGCGAGGCGGGGCTGATCCCCTTCCTCAACGCCACCGATATCCTCGTCGTGCTGTTGCCGCTCACGCCGCAAACCCAGGGCATCGTGAATTACGGGCTGCTCAAGGAGTTGCGCCGGCGCAACGGGCTGGGCGGCGCCGTGCTGATCAATGCCGGTCGCGGACGCTTGCAGAAGGACGCAGACATCGTGCGCGCGCTGGATGACGGCACGCTGAAGGAAGCGAGCCTCGACGTGTTCGAGGTCGAGCCGCTGCCGAAGACAAGCCCGCTGTGGAGCCATCCGTAAGTCTTTATCACGCCACACGCGGCGGCGACATCGGATCCGGCTCATCTGGTGCCAGCCATGCTGCGGCAGATGGATGCGTTCGAGCGCGGCGAGAAGCTCGAAAACCTGGTCGACCGCGAGGCCGGGTATTAGTTGCCTTGGCAGACCCCATGCCTTGGCGATTGGCCGAGACGCCTGTCGCGGTCGTCATCCACGGGCGGAGCAAGGAGCGTAGCGACGCGCGCAGACCCGAGGATCCATGCCGTGACTTGGGAGCGCCGCGGCGGTCCGGAATTCTGCACCGTTGCACACTTCGGTCCAGGTAACGGAATGGATTCTATGGTCTGCGCGCGTCGCTGCGCTCCTTGCTCCGCCCTAGAATGACGAGGTTCAAGAGCCTCCAGCTCATCGCCAGCGATGGGCGTTCCGGCCAATCTCCAACGCATGCCACCTGCCAACGCAAAACACAGCCGACCGGTCAAAACCCCTGTGCGGTGCCACTAGTTCAGGCTCAAACCCCAGTCCCGGAAACATTGCTTGATTGCACTCACCGAGGACAGCCGCAGCTTTGGCAGGTCGATCGCATCCAGCATCGCGCTGTATCGCTTGCGATTTCGCGGCGTGACTACGGTGATATGGTGGATCATGTCCCATTTGACGCTGTCGCGCCCGCCTTCCAGGGCGCCGTGCCTGCCGGTCACGAACAGGGATCGCCGGAAATAACGCAGCAAGCTCATTGGCGTGGAGACGTCCAGCAGGATCAAGCCGGTCGCGTGCCGGAAACGCTGCGGCATGCAAACCGAGTAGTTGCCGTCCATCACCCAGCCCTCACCGGCGATGGCTGCATCGTGCAGGGCGATGAATTCGTCCCTTGGTCGCTGCTCCCAATCCGTATTGGGCAGATGAAAGAGCTGATCGAGGTGAACAGGTTCCAGGCCGCGCTTGCGCGCGATCGCGTTGGCAAGGGTGGACTTGCCGCTGTTGGACGGTCCCAGGATGCAAATGCGGTCGCCGAGGTCTGAGAGGTTCATCGGTTGGTCTTTCAAGAGCGCGATCAAACGCTCGTCGATGCAGCAGAGCGCCCAAGCGGAATACGGAATATCGGACGCTCAGGAAGGCTGCGAGCCGGGCAGCCCGAACGTCTCCTTCTTCTTCGGCTTGCCGCAGTCGCGGCGCTCGATCGAGCGGTTCATGGCGTCGATCTCACCGCTCGCCTTGTTGCTGGCGCGCTGCGCCTTGGAGCGCATGTCCGGCGTGAACGGGCCGAAGCCCATCGCCGGATTGGAGAAGACCGGCTTGGCCGTGATCGGCAGATTGTTCTGCTGCGCCAGTTGGTTGCGCTGCGCCAGCAATTGGTCGCAAGGCACATCGTCATATTGCAGTGAGGACTGGACGTCCTCGTCCTGGCGCTCGGCCATAGACGTGCCGCCGACACAGCCGGCGACCGTCAGGCAGGACGTCAACACAACCATGGTCCAGCGCATGGATTTCTCCTCGTGATGTCTGCCCCGCGCCACCCCGACCATGCCATTCAGGCTTTTTCGCAGCAAGGCCGGGCTCATGAGAGTGCCGGATTGCTCACCCGGCAGATGCGGCGGCAAAGCCGGCCACAATGGCCAGGCCCTCGACGGGATCATGCCGGTCGTGCCGGATAACCACGCTTTCCAGAGACAGGACCGCAAGCCCGCTGGCGGAGAGCACGCGCCGCGCATACGCCTCGGAATGAGCGTAGCGCCGTGACGGCAAAAGGGCGAAATCATCGCTGCCGGTATGCGTCTCGAGCGAGAAGGCGAATATGCCGTTCTGCGCAAGCATGTTCGCGACCGCGCCGACGATGCGTTCGAGCGCGCCCAGATAGATGAACACGTCGGCCGCGACCACAAGGTCGGCCCGCGCGCCAGAGTGGGAAAATCGCTGAAGGTCGGCCTTGGCCAGCAGGTCGTAGATGCCTTTGGCTTTCGCTTTGCTGAGCATGGCGGCCGAGATGTCGTAGCCCTCCAGCCGGTCGACGAACGGGCGCAGCCTTTCGCCCATCAGGCCGGTGCCGCAGCCGAGGTCGATGGCCAGCCGGAACCGGCCGGGCCTTGCCTCGCGGATGGCCTGGCTAAGGAAGTCCGGCAGCCGATAGCCCAGCTTCCCGACAAGCGAGTGCTCGAAACTGTCGGCGTAGTGATCGAACAAGGTCTCGACAAAGGCGCTGGGAGGCGCCGGGGCCGCGGGCACCTTGCCGATCAGGTGAAGCTTGAGTGCGGCGCCGAGGCGGTCCGCGGGGTCGAGCTTCAGCGTCATGGCCCAGGCCTGCGCGGCCTGATCGAGCCGGCCAGCCGCCTCCTCCATTTCGCCGAGGCGAAACCAGCCGGCGGCCCATCGCGGCGCCAGTTCCAGCGCGCCGAGCAGGAGCTCCGCCGCCTGCGCGGGCTCGCCCGAGGCGAGCAGCATCTCGGCGAAATCGGCGCGACGGTCGGCAGTCAAATCGCCCGATGAGGCCTGGAGCGGTTTCATTCGTGAAGAATCCCACCGTGGATGCGCAGCCGGCGGCTGCCCTTAAGATGAGTCAGCAGTCTCTTGCAACGGGCTTCCCGCGCTGAGTTTAGCCACTATCTTGGAACCATGCGCGCCAGCGACCTGCTCAAACCCCGGCCGGAGGGCCTCTACTGCCCGCCCGGCGATTTCTTCATCGATCCGGTGCGGCCTGTCGAGCGGGCGCTGATCACGCACGGCCATTCGGACCATGCACGCTCCGGCCACCGCTCGGTGCTCGCCACGCAAGAGACGCTCGACATCATGGGACTGCGCTATGGCGAGGATTTCGCCGGAACGACGCAGGCGGCAGTGCATGGCGAAACACTCGACATGAACGGCGTCGCCGTCACCTTCCACCCGGCCGGGCATGTCCTGGGCTCCGCGCAGATCTGCGTCGAGCACCGGGGCATGCGCATCGTCGCTTCCGGCGACTACAAGCGGCAAAAGGACGCCACCTGCCTGCCGTTCGAGCCGATCCGGTGCGATGTCTTCATCACCGAGGCGACCTTCGGCCTGCCGGTGTTCCGGCATCCGCCGGACCATGAGGAGATCGCGCGCGTGCTGAAATCGGCGGCGCAGTTTCCCGAACGCTCGCACCTGATCGGCGCCTATGCGCTCGGCAAGGCGCAGCGTGTGATGCGGCTGTTGCGCGACGCCGGCTACGACAAGCCGATCTATATCCACGGCGCGCTGGCCAAGCTCAGCGAATATTATCAGAGC
>NZ_RZSA01000230.1:0-7643 GCF_003998075.1 Mesorhizobium sp. M2A.F.Ca.ET.037.01.1.1
GCAGTATGCCAAGCGCCAATCGACCTGGTTCAGGCACCAACTGGGCGCGGAGTGGCGCAGGCTGCGACCGCACGATCAAGCGGCAGTTCGCGACTGACAAAAAGCCTTTTTCAATCAGCGCCTTAAAATCCTTTGTTCTAATTCTCTCCAGGGTTGTCCGGGTTAACGGTCCGTAAGGTCCGCTATGGCATAAGCTCAGGGGTTACAGTGGCGCGGGGAGTAGATGCGTTTCCACAAGGCGGAATCCGCTTTTTTCGTCTTTATTTTCGTGATCCTGGCCGCTGGCCTGGTGACCTTCCATGCCTTTGGTCAGTTACAGGACATCGCCTCGGACCTCGATGCCGCATCACGTGTCGACAAAATCGTCTATCTGAACAAATTGCTTTTCGTCACTGGCGCGCTGCTGGCGACCGCGCTGTTCTTCGGCACTTTCTTCATCTACCCGCTGATCCGCGGCCAGGTGCGGGAAGAGGGCAAGCTCAGGGCCATGACGGTCTCGCTCAGCGCCCGTTCGCAGACGCTCGAGCAGGCGGCGCTCACCGACGGTCTGACCGGCATGCAGAACCGCCGCTATTTCGACGATGCGCTGCGTGAATATCTCCATGAATTTCGTCGTATCGACAGGCCGGTCGGGCTGATGATCCTCGATCTCGATCACTTCAAACAGGTCAACGACACACATGGTCATGATGTCGGCGACGAGGTGCTGCGGGCCGTAGCCACCTGCCTGCGGGGCATGACGCGCTATCACGACGTGGTGGCGCGGCTGGGCGGCGAGGAGTTTGCCGTCGTCACTCCCAACATGGATGTCGAGCTGCTTGCCCGGTTCGCCGAACGCATCCGCAAGGCGATCGCCAACCTGTCGATCCTGTCGGGCAATGTGCGGCTGAAGGTCACCACCAGCGTCGGCCTTGCCGTGTGGGACCACAAAGAGAGCGCGGAGGATTTCTACCGTCGCGCCGACCGTCAGCTCTATGAGGCGAAGAAGCAGGGCCGCAACCGCGTCTGCGCCTAAATTCCGAAGATGAATTCGTGAGGCCGGCCGTATGCCGCCGTTTTCTGCGCTTCCGGTGCTCACGGACTTGATGTCCGCTCCGCTCCGGTTCTCGCAAACGGCACCATCCGACTCGGCCTGACGAATTCTCTATCGGAATTTACTCACCGTCCGATGTCGGGCGGTCAGTCGTTCAACTGCGTATGCCGAAGGTCGAGGGCTTCAGGCCGTAGCGGGTGTCGAAGTCGTCGTCGGGCTGAGGGCGGGGGGCGGCTGTGGCCGGCTTCTTATAGTCCGGGTCGCCGGCCTGCCGGGCCGAGTCGACGGTCTCGGCGAAGGCCATGGCCTGCTGCGGCTTCGGTACGTTGCGGAGCCGCTCGACGATCATGGCCAGGTCGACATCGCTGCCGTCCACGGAGGGCTCGACCTGCTCCCTTTTCGCGGTTCCGGGGATGAACTCCTGCGCCAGCTTCTCGAATTTCAACCGCATGGTGGTCGCGACGCCTTCGCCGAAGGCGATAGCTTCGCGCTGCCCCATCGAGGACAGGAACGCGAGCGTGGAGGCCGAGGAGTCGGCGATCGCCGAGCGGATGATTGCCTGGTCCTGCTCGTTGGCAAGACGCATGGCGAAGAAGGTCGAGCACTGCGACAGGATGGTCGGGTCGAGCTCGCCCGGGCGCTGGGTGACGACACCCAGATAGCAGCCATATTTGCGGCCTTCCTTGGCGATGCGCGACAGCGCATGCCTGGTCGGCGCGAAGCCGAGGCGCGGATCGGCCGGCATGTAGCGGTGCGCTTCCTCGCAAAGCAGGAGCAACCGCAGCCGGCCCTCGCTCCACAAGGCCAGGTCGAAGGCAAGGCGGGCCAGCACCGAGCAGACCGAGTTGACGACTTCCGAAGGCATGCCCGCCATCTCGAAGCAGGTGACCGGGCGGCCGTGGTTGGGGACACGGAAAATGTTGCCGATCGTTTCGTGGATCGTGTCCTCGATCAGGCGCGAATTGAACATGAAGCGGTAACGCGGATCGGCGGCCGCCGATTCGATGCGCGTCTTCAGCGACTTCAGGACCGGGCGATCGTTCTTGCTTTCGAGCAGGCCCATGCGCTCGTCGATCTGCTTGATGAGATCGGCGATGCGGTAAGGCACCGGCGTATCCGCCGTCAGCGCATCGCTGCCACGCCGAACATAGGTGCCGGAACTGGGGTTGCGATAGAGGTTCTTGGCCGCTGGGATCAGATCGCGCAGGACATCCACTTCCTCGGGCACCGTCTCGCGGCCGCGAAACAGCACTTCGGCGAATTCCTCCAGCCTGAACATCCAGAATGGCAGGTCGAGGGTCTTGGAATCGACCTTGACGCAATATTCCGGCAGCGAGGCCGCGAACTCGTTATGCGGGTCGAGGATGAGCACGCGCAGGTCCGGCCGCGCCTCGATCGATTTGCGCAAGAGCAGCGAGACCGCCGTGGACTTGCCGACGCCTGTGGTGCCGACGATGGCGAAATGGCGCGCCAGCGTGTCGTCGATGGCGATGTTGGCATCGATCGATTCATCCTGCGACAGCGTGCCGATGGTGACTGAATGGCGTCCTGCCAGATCGTAGACCGCCTGCAGGTCGCGGCTGCGAATACGGTGGGCGATCGCGCCGATATGCGGGTAGGCGGTGATGCCGCGGTCGAACACCGGCTTGGCGCCCGGCTCTGCGCCGTCGCGCACTTCGCCGATCAATTCGATGCTGACCTCGATCGGGTTCTGGCCCTCATTGCTCCAGGCGCGGTCCGATTTGCCGATCTCATAGACAAGGCCGACCGTGCGCGTGGCGCCGAGATTGATGGAGATCATCTTGCCAACCGTCCACTGGCCGGTAACCGTGCCGTCGGCATCCTCGGCGTAGGCGCTGATGGTAGCGCGCGCGCCGTCGCATTGCACGACATTGCCGAGAATGCGTTTGTCGCTTTGCAGGGCGTTGCGGCGCTCCTGCGAAATCGGTTCGCCAACGGAGGCTTCGCGTTCGACAAACATGACTGACCTGGTCCCATTCCCTGGAGCGTCGACCCTATCCAGGCGGAGTTAAATTGAGGTGAGGTCGAATGGTGTAGACGGTGTTAAGCCGGTCGCGACAATTCGATCGAATAGCCTCTTCCCGGATTTCGCAATTCCGATATATTGGACGAATGAACGATATATCGGATGACATCACTGCCACGATCGGCCGGCGGATACACTCCGAAAGGATGGTGAGGGGCTGGTCGCTGGCCGAGCTTGCGGGGCGCTCGGACGTGTCCAAAGCGATGCTGAGCGCCATCGAACGCGGCACCACCAGTCCGACCGCGGCGCTCCTGGTGCGCATCGCGGCCGCGTTCGGCATGACCCTGTCGACGCTGATCGCGCGGGCCGAGCTGCAAGGCGGCGGCGTTTTGCGCAGGGACGAGCAGCCGGTGTGGCAGGATCCGGCAACCGGCTACATAAGGCGGCATCTGTCGCCGGCATCGCAGATGCCGCTCGAGCTGATCAGGGTCAGCCTGCCGGCGGGCGCCAAGGTCAGCCTTCCGGCCGCGTCCTACGCCTTCATCAAGCAGCAGATATGGCTGATCGAGGGAAGGCTGGATTTCACCGAGGGTGATGTGGTGCACCGGCTCGAGCCCGGCGACTGCCTGGCGCTGGGGGCGCCGGCGGATTGCGTCTTTCATGCTCCCGGACCGGCTGCGGCGGAGTATCTCGTGGCGCTGGTCAGGGACTGATCTCAAATGCCTCGACGACCAAAACGCTCGCACAATGGCGGGCCGCCGCTCGACGACTATGACGGCCCGCCCTGGGGCAAGGGCGAAGCCTACGTCTTCCTCGCCTGGCGCGCCGCCCACGACAAGGCCTGGAAGGCGCCAAGCCAGGCCGTCATGCTGATGCGGCTGGAGAGGGCCGAGCGCCTCGGGCTGACCTACGAGGAATATACGCTCGAGATCCTGGAGCGAGGCCGCCGCGAGGACGACGCCGACCGTATCGCCGAGATTCGGCGGGCGCGGCGGCGCAGGCGGATCAGCCACTTCGAATGACCTTCCTCATGTCTCATCGCCTTGGAGAACACCAGCATGAACGCACTTGAAATCCGGGCCTTGAGCGACGATGCGGCGACCATTGCGATGCTCGCCGATCTGTTGATCGAAACCGTCGCCGCGGGCGGATCGGTGAGCTTCATGCATCCATTGCCGGCGGAGGCGGCACTGGATTTCTGGCGCAAGTCGCTTGCCGCGGCCGCGCGCGGAGAAAGGGCGGTGCTGGGCGCATGGCAGGATGGGGTGCTTGCAGGAACCGTCACACTGCTGCTCGACTTTCCGCCCAACCAGCCGCACCGCGCCGAGATCGCCAAGCTGATGACCGGACGGGACCATCGCGGCAAAGGCGTCGCGAGCGCACTGATGCGCGCCGCGGAGGCACTGGCGGTCGAGAAGGGCCGCACGCTGCTTGTGCTGGACACGGCAAGCGAGGAGGGCGCGGCGGGGCTTTATGAGAAGCTCAGCTTCACGCTGACCGGCGAGGTCCCCGACTTTGCGCTAAAGCCGCATGGCGGACTGACCGGGACGCTGATCTACTGGAAGCGGATAGGGAAAGATCGATAGCCATCAAGTTGCGACCATGTGGGCCTGTCCGAAGCTCAAGGCGGGATAGATGAAAGCCCGTGGCGGGCTTCCATCTATGGAAAGTGTCCGGCCTCACGCCTTGTGGTGGACCTCCTGCAATCCATAAACCGGGGTAGGCAACCCGACCTGCCTGGCCTTCAGCTGCAGCGCAAGATAATGCGAATAGTGCCGCGACTGGTGGAGGTTGCCGCCGTGGAACCACAGTGCTTCCTGCTGCGTCGGCTTCCACATGTTTCGCTGCTCGCCTTCCCAGGGGCCCGGGTCTTTGGTGGTGTTGGAGCCGAGACCCCAAACCTTGCCGACCTTGTCCGCCACTTCCTGCGAAATGAGGTCCGCGGCCCAACCGTTCATCGAGCCGTAGCCGGTGGCATAGATCACCAGGTCGGCCGGCAATTCGGTGCCGTCGACGAATTTGACGCCGGTTTCGGTGAGTTCCTGCACAGCGGCTCCCGGTCCGCTCTTCAGCTTGATCGAGCCGTCGATCACGAGGTCGCAGGCGCCGACATCGATGTAATAGCCGGAACCGCGGCGCAGATATTTCATGAACAGGCCGGAACCGTCATCGCCCCAGTCAAGCATGAAGCCGGCCTTCTCCAGGTCTTCATAGAATTTCGCGTCACGCTCCTTCATCTGCTGGTAAAGCGGGATCTGGAATTCGTGCAGGATGCGGTAGGGCAGGGACGCGAAGATCATATCGGCCTTGCGCGTCGTCATGCCGTTCTCGACCGCCTGCTCGGAGTAGAGCGCGCCAAGCCCGATATCCATCAGCGTGTCCGACTTGACGATGTGGGTGGATGAGCGCTGCACCATGGTCACGTCGGCGCCGCCTTCCCACAGCGCCGCGCAGATGTCGTGCGCCGAGTTGTTGGAGCCGATGACCACCACCTTCTTGCCGCGGTATTTGTCCGGGCCGGGATGGGTCGAGGAGTGCTGCTGCTCGCCCTTGAAGATGTCCTGGCCCTTGTATTTCGGCCAGTTCGCCTTGCCCGACATGCCGGTCGCCAGCACCAGCTGCTTGGGCTTGAGCACGATCTCGTTGCCGTCGCGCTCGACGACGACCGTCCATTCCTTCGTCTTCTCGTCGTATTTGGCGGATTTGGCGGTGGTGGAGTTCCAATAGTTCAGCTCCATCACCTTGGTGTACATCTCCAGCCAGTCGCCGATCTTGTCCTTCGGCGCGAAGACCGGCCAGTTCTTCGGGAAGTCGATATAGGGCAAGTGATCGTACCAGACCGGGTCGTGCAGGCAGAGCGACTTGTAGCGCTTGCGCCAGGAGTCTCCGGGACGCTCGTTCTTCTCGATGATGATGGTGGGCACGCCGAGCTGCTTCAGCCGGGCGCCGAGCGCGATACCGCCCTGTCCGCCGCCGATGATGACGACATAGGGTTGCTTCGTATGGCCGAGCTCGGCGATCTCGTCGTCGCGCTCCTCGCGCCAGGTCTTGCGGTCCTTGCCGTGCCCGTGCTTGGCGCCGAGCGGACGCGTGAAGCCAGCCTTCTCCTCATGCCCTTTCAGCTCCGCCATCGTGGTGAGCAAGGTCCAGATCAGGTCGCCCTTGAACCGCACAAGGCCAAAACCGCGCGCGACGCTTGTCTCGAAGGTGATCCAGGCGGTGATGACGCCGCCATCCTCGGTCGCTTCTTCGCCGTTGGCCACCGCCCATGCGGTCGGCTTGATGTTGGCCAGCGTCGCTTGCAGCATGTCGCGAACCTGATCCTGGCCCTCCATGGTCTTCAGGTTCCAGGTGAAGGTGACGAGGTCGCGCCAGTAGCAGTCGGCCTGGAAACAGTTGACGGCGCTGTCGATGTCGCCGGCTTCCAGCGCCTTGCCGAACTTGTCGAGCAGCGCCTGTGCCTTGGTGGTGGGTGTTCTCTCGAGCATTTGTTCTCCTCCACTTGCTAGATTGCGTCATGAGCAGCAAACGGCGTGCCAACCGTAGCGCTCATCTGGACTGTTAAACGGAATCAATCTGTTAGGACGCTCTTGCGGCGCCTTGCCTGTTGCATTTCCTGTTGCACGCGCTACGGCGCGCCACACCCCTGTAATGTCAGTTCGGCGCCTCCAGCCGCAGGCGCTTCATGCGGCGATGGACCGTGGTGCGGTCGACGCCGAGACGCCGCGCGGCTTCGGAAATGTTCCAGCCGGTCGCCGCCAGCACGGCCAGCAGGGCTGCGCGTTCTTCCTCGGGCGAGGGGGCGCGCAACGCGACCAGGCTGGCGGAAGGCGCCGGGGGCGCCGTGCGGACCGGGGCGAAATCGGGCAGGTCCGTGGGCTGGATCGTCTCATCGTCGCAAAGCGCCACCGCCAGGTCCACGGCGTTGACGAGCTCGCGGACGTTGCCGGGCCAGCCATGACGGATCAGCGCCAGCCGCGCCGCGGGCGATAGTTTTGCCGGCCGCCCGGCCAAGCGTGCGCGCTCGCCGACCAGCCGTTCCAGCAGCCATTCGAAATCGGTGCGCTCGCGCAGCGCCGGCAGTGTCAGCGAGGCGGCGTTCAGCCGGTAGAACAGATCCTCGCGGAAACGGCCCTCGGCAACCAGTCGGCGCAAGTCATGGTGCGAGGCGGAGATGATCTTGATGTCGACAGGCCGAGGTGCTGTGCCGCCAACCGGGATCAGTTCGCGCTCGGCGATCACCCGCAGCAGGCGCGATTGCAGCGCGTAGGGCATGTCGCCGATCTCGTCGAGGAAAAGCGTGCCGCCGTCGGCGCTCTCGATCAGCCCCTTGCGTCCCTTGGCCGTGGCGCCGGTAAAGGCGCCGGCGGCGTGCCCGAACAGCTCGCTCTCGATCAGATGTTCGGGAATGGCCGCGCAATTGATGGCCACGAACGGGCCGGAACGCCCGGAGCTGTCATGGAGCGCGCGGGCGAGATGTTCCTTGCCGGAACCGGTCTCTCCATGGATCAGGATCGGGATGGTGGTGCGCGCCAGCTTGGCGGCCCGCGCCTGCATGGCCGCCATGGCCGGATCGCCGCCGGAAAGCTCTGCGATCGGTTTCGGCAGCGCCTCGGCGGGAGC
>NZ_RZSA01000231.1:0-7621 GCF_003998075.1 Mesorhizobium sp. M2A.F.Ca.ET.037.01.1.1
GCGCCACCTTGATCTGCATGACGTCGGAATTGACCATATACTCCGCCGTGACGCCGAACCGTCCCGAAGCGACCTGCTTGATCGCCGAACGTTCCGGGTTCTTGCCGCCGCCGGGCAGCGGCAGATAGCGGTCGGCCTCTTCGCCACCTTCGCCGGTGTTCGACTTGCCGCCGATCTGGTTCATGGCGCGCGCCAGCGTGGTGTGCGCCTCGCGTGAGATCGATCCGAACGACATCGCCCCGGTCGAGAAGCGCTTCACGATCTCGGCCGCCGGCATGACATCCTCGATCGCGACCTTCTTGCGGCCGGTTTCTTCGGCCAGCTTGATCTTGAACAGGCCGCGGATGGTTTGCGCCCGCGCGGTCGCGCTGTCGATCTGCGCCGAATACTCCTTGAACGTGTCCCAGGACCCCTGCCGCACGGCATGCTGCAAGGTAGCGACTGCATCCGGCGACCACATATGCGCCTCGCCGCGCATGCGGAACATGTATTCGCCGCCGACCTCCAGGCTGTTGCGCAGCACCGGATCGCTGCCGAAGGCGTCCGCATGGCGGCTGAGCGTCTCGGCGGCGACCTCGTCCAGTCCGACGCCTTCGATCAGCGTCGCGGTGCCGGTGAAATACTTCTCGACGAAATCGGACTTCAACCCGATCGCGTCGAAGATCTGCGCGCCGCAATAGGACTGGTAGGTCGAGATGCCCATCTTGGACATCACCTTGAGGATGCCCTTGCCGATCGACTTGATGTAGCGCGAGACCACCTCGTATTTGTCGACCTCGGCCGGCAGCTCGCCGCGCTTGTGCATGTCGAGCAGCGTGTCGAAGGCAAGATAAGGGTTGATCGCCTCGGCGCCATAGCCGGCGAGGCAGCAGAAATGATGCACCTCGCGCGGCTCGCCGGACTCGACGACGAGGCCGACCGACGTGCGCAACCCCTTGCGGATCAGGTGGTGGTGCACCGCCGCCGTGGCCAAAAGGGCTGGAATGGCGATGCGGTCGGGGCCGACCTGACGGTCCGACAGGATGATGATGTTGTAGCCGCCGGCGACCGCCGCCTCCGCGCGCTCGCAGAGCCGGTCGATGGCGCCCTGCATGCCCGCGGCGCCCTCGTTCGAGCCGTAGGTGATGTCGATCGTCTTGGTGTCGAAACGGTCCTCGGTGTGGCCGATGGAGCGGATCTTTTCGAGATCGCCGTTGGTCAGGATCGGCTGGCGCACCTCGAGCCGCTTGCGGCGCGATGTGCCGACCAGGTCGAAGATGTTCGGCCGCGGCCCGATGAAGGACACCAGGCTCATCACCAGCTCCTCACGGATCGGGTCGATCGGCGGGTTGGTGACCTGGGCGAAGTTCTTCTTGAAATAGGTGTAGAGCAGCTTCGACCTGTCCGACATGGCCGAGATCGGCGTGTCGGTGCCCATCGAGCCCACAGCTTCCTGGCCGGTGGTAGCCATCGGCGCCATCAGAAGCTTGGTGTCTTCCTGCGTGTAGCCGAAGGACTGCTGGCGATCGAGCAGGCTGACATCCTTGCGCAGCGCGCGCGGCTCGACCGGCTTGAGGTCTTCCAGGATCAACTGCGTGTTGACGAGCCAGGTCTTGCAGGGATGCCTGGTCGCGATCTCCGACTTGATCTCCTCGTCGGAGATGATGCGGCCCTTGGCGAGGTCGATCAGCAGCATGCGGCCGGGCTGCAGCCGCCACTTCTGCACGATCTTTTCCTCCGGCACCGGCAGCGCGCCGGCTTCCGACGCCATGATGACGCGGTCGTCGTCGGTGACGATGTAGCGCGCCGGGCGCAGGCCGTTGCGGTCGAGCGTGGCGCCGATCTGGCGACCGTCGGTGAACACCACCGCCGCCGGACCATCCCACGGCTCCATCAGCGCCGCATGATACTCGTAGAAAGCCTTGCGGTCGGCATCCATGAGCTTGTTGCCGGCCCAGGCTTCCGGTATCAGCATCATCATGGCGTGGGTGAGCGAATAGCCGCCCTGGAACAGGAACTCCAGCGCGTTGTCGAAGCACGCCGTGTCCGACTGGCCCTCATAGGAGATGGGCCACAGCTTCGAGATGTTGTTGCCGAACAGCTCGGAATCGACCGAGGCCTGGCGCGCCGCCATCCAGTTGTTGTTGCCGCGCACGGTGTTGATCTCGCCGTTATGCGCGACCATGCGATAGGGATGCGCCAGCTTCCACGACGGGAAGGTGTTGGTCGAGAAGCGCTGGTGAACGAGGATCAGCGCCGTTTCGAAGCGCGGATCCTTGAGGTCCTTATAATAGGCGCCGACCTGGTAGGCCAGGAACATGCCCTTGTAGATGATGGTGCGCGCCGACAGCGACACGCAATAGGCGCCGATGTCCTTGTTGTCGTTCTCAGCATAGATGCGGCCCGAGATCACCTTGCGCAGCAAATAGAGCCGCGCCTCGTATTCCTCGTCATCCGGGATGTCGGCCGTACGGCCGATGAACACCTGCCGGTGGAAAGGCTCCGAGGCCTCGATATCGGGCGCCTTCGACAGCGACGAATTGTCGACCGGCACGTCGCGGAAGCCGATGAGCGGCAGCCCCTCCGACTGCGCCGATTCGGCGATGATCTCTTCGATATGGGCGCGAAGCGCCGCGTCCTGCGGCATGAACCAATGGCCGACGCCGTATTGACCTGCAGGCGGCAGTTCGACGCCCTTGGCCGCCATTTCCTCGCGGAAGAAAGCGTCCGGGATCTGCACCAGCACGCCGGCGCCGTCGCCGACCAGCGGGTCAGCGCCGACGGCGCCGCGATGGGTGAGGTTTTCCAGCATCGCCAGACCGTCCTCGACGATCCGGTGCGACTTCACGCCCTTCATATTGGCGATGAAGCCGACGCCGCAGGCGTCATGCTCGTTGCGCGGATCGTAGAGGCCCTGGGCGGCCGGGCCGCCGGAAGTTCGGAGGGCTTGGGTCCGGACGGTGTTTTTAACGGCTGCCGCTTTCGTCTGCGCGGCCTGGCCGTAGATCGCAGATGGCGTCAGTTCCGTCATCGTCCTATCCTCCGTTCTCCACCTTGGCCCCGACTGTCTCAGGGCGCTGGCTTGCCTTGGGAAGCACAAGGCTTCCCCTTGATCCTTGCTGCACGTCTTGCGAAATCCATCGAACCATACGGCTATACGCCCGGTTCGCATCCGGTATCGTACAGGCCAGAGCCGGGCCGTCTACCCGCCGCTCGCGACAATGGCCGGAATGGCAGCAATGATACGCCAGTCCAGCCTGTTTTGTGCGACAAAATAAGACAGCACTACTGTCCTAAATTTTTATGGCAGAAATCAGGGGACCATACAAGACCGATTCACAAAAAACTTGGGCGTGACGCGACACAAAATTTCGTGACGAGTACCGGCAACGCAAGCTTCGATCCGGGTCTTTCGAGGCTAGGCGCTGGCTTCACCGCTTTGCCGGTGATTGGCCCTTGCGCTTCTCCCGCCTAAGCGGTCAAGTCCCGCCGCTTTTGGTAATCACGATACGGATCTCTCGATGTTCTTTGCTTCCGACAACTGGGCGGGCGTCCATCCCGACATTTCGGCCAATCTGTCGCGCCATGCCGACGGATCCGCTGTCGCCTATGGCGACGGCGATCTGGACCGGGCCGTCTATCGCCGCTTCAACGAGATTTTCGAGCGGGAGGTGCAAGTCTTCTTCGCCGCGACCGGCACCGCGGCGAACGCGCTTTCGATGGCCGCGTTGAACCGTATCGGCGGCATCGCGCTTTGCCACTCCGAAGCGCATATGAATGTCGACGAGTTCGGCGCGATGGGTTTCTACACCGGCGGCGCGCGCATGGCGCCGGTTCCCGGGCCGCTGGGGCGCATCAATCCGGAAGCGCTCGACCGGGCTATCAAGCGCTATTCGCAGGATCTGGCTCCCGCCGGTCAGCCGATGGCGGTCACCATCACCCAAGCGACCGAGGTCGGCACGGTCTATAGCGTCGACGACGTCAAGGCGATCGCCGAGGTCAGCCGCCGCCACAAGCTGCCGCTGCACATGGACGGCGCGCGCTTCGCCAATGCGATTGCCGCGACTAGCATCAGCCCGGCCGAAATGACCTGGAAGAGCGGCGTCGACGTCATCTCCTTCGGCGCCACCAAGAATGGCTGCTGGATGGCCGACGCGGTGCTGATCCTCAATCCGGATGTCAGTAAGGACCTGCGCCTGCACCGTCAGCGCGCCGGGCAGACCTTCTCCAAGGCGCGCTTCATCTCGGCCCAGTTCGAAGCCTATTTCACCGACGACCTGTGGCTGAGGATGGCCGGGCACGCCAATCAAATGGCAGCGCGTCTGGCCGAGACGATCGAGGACGCGCCGACGGGCAGGCTCGCCTGGCTGCCGCAAGCCAACGAGGTCTTCGCGGTCCTCGACAGCGCCACGGCTGAAAGGCTGCGGGCGGCTGGCGGCAAATTCCATGAATGGGGCGTGCCTTCAGGATTCGACGGCCATCTCGGCGACAATGAAGCGATCTACCGCTTCGTCGCCAGCTTCGCGACCACGACCGAGGAGATCGACCGCCTGGGCCAATTGCTCGGCTGAGCGTCCTGCCATGACCAAGCCGCCGCTCGGCTCGACGATGAGGCTGGTTCACCAGGGGCCTTCATGCTCCGCCGCAGCTTCAAAAGAGGTCAGAAAGGCCCGTAGGCGGGCGCACCCAATAAAAAGCGGCGCCTCGCAGCGCCGCTTTCGTCTCGGGAGGGAGACGTCGTCTGGAAAAGTCCGCGGATTACGCGGTCGCTTTCGCCTCGATCTGCTTGGCCTTGTCCGAAGACTGGGTAATCGCGATCTTGCGCGGCTTCAGCTCCTCGGGAATGTTGCGCTTGAGGTCGACGAAGAGCAGGCCGTTCTTCAGCGTGGCGCCCTCGACCTCGACATGGTCGGCGAGCTGGAAGCGGCGCTCGAAAGCGCGCGAGGCAATGCCTCGGTAGAGCAGCTCGGAACCCTCGCCATTGCCCTCTTCCTTGCGCTCGCCCTTGACGGTCAGCACGTTGCGGTGGGCTTCAATCGAGATTTCGTCTTCCGAGAAGCCGGCAACGGCCATCGAGATGCGATAGGCGTTCTCGCCGGTGCGCTCGATGTTATAGGGCGGATAGGTCTGCGCGGTCTCGGGCTGGCCGAGCGAATCGAGCATGGTGAACAGCCGGTCGAAGCCGACGGTCGAACGATAAAGTGGGGAAAAATCAACGTGACGCATGAGGTGTTCTCCTGTTGAGCAACATGGTTTGCGTGTGACCCGGTACGAAACCCTCGAAAGGCGTTCCGGATAGGCCAGCGACCCCGACAATCGGCTGCCGCAAACTTCATTTGGGAAGCGGAGAAAGCCATTTCAAGGCTTTTTGATCGACGCAAAACCGCCATGTTGATGAACGGCGGATGAACCGCAGCTTCGGCATCCGTTCAGCCGCTCGGCACTAGGCTTTGGTCAAGTTGGAGCAATTCCAAGAGAAGCGCGAGGCGCTTTCCGACCGGAATTGCGCAAGACAAAGAGACAAGCGGTGCTTTGATCCCGGCGCCGCCGAGGCCGAACCGGGTGCAACGTCCCTTCCTCCCGGATCGACAGAGGCCGGAAGTGCGCCGCAGGCACTTCCGGCCTTCCCATTTCAGGGCGGTTGCGTAAATCCTCGCGGCGCCTTTGCTTTTGCCGCCTGGCCGTCTATCACCATGCCGACGCCTTGCCCGCTCGGGCAAAGAACAACCAGCGACTCGCCGAATGACGGATCTTTTCCATCTGACCGAGGACAATCCCGCGCCGCGGAATGCCGCGGGCGGCTTCTTCACAACGCCCGACGGCAAGAAGATCCGCTACGGCGTCTTTGCCGCCGTCGCCCGCCCGCTGCTGGGCACGGTGGTTCTGCTGACCGGGCGCAACGAGTGCATCGAGAAATATTTCGAGACCATCCGCAATCTCGCCGATCGCGGCTTCGGCGTCGCCATCCTCGATTGGCGCGGCCAGGGCGATTCCAGCCGCCTGCTGCGCGACCGCCAGCGCGGCCATGTCCGCAGCTTCCGCGACTATGCGCGCGACCTGGAGCAATTTTTCGAAGAGATCGTGCTGCCCGACTGCCGCGGCCCCTATTACATCCTCGCCCACTCGACCGGGGCGGTGATTGCGCTGCTTGCCTCGCCGTCCATGGTCAATCGGGTGCGGCGCATGGTGCTGCTGGCGCCTTTTCTGGAGGTGCCGGACATGCCGGTCTCGATCGCCACCGTGCGGCGCGTGTGCGCGATCTTCTGCGCGCTTGGCCTCGGCTGGCTCTACGCGGCGATCGGTCCACGCCCGAAAGTGCCGCCGGCTTTCGAGGTGAACAAGGTGACCTCGGACCCGGCGCGCTACCGCCGCAATGTCGGGATCTATGAGGCCTGGCCGCAGCTCGCGCTCGGCGGCCCGACCATCCGCTGGCTGAAGGCCGCAGCCGCGGCCGCGGAAGCCGTCAGCGATCCGGATTTCATGGCAAGGGTCAAGGTTCCGATGCTGATCGTCGCCGCCGGCGCCGACCGGGTGGTCTCGACCAAGGCCGTGGAAGCCTATGCCAGGAAATTGCGCGTCGGCTCGCTGTTGATGATCGACGGCGCCGAGCACGAAATCCTGCAGGAGAGGGACATCTACCGCGAGCAGTTGCTCGCCGCCTTCGATGCCTTCATTCCAGGCACCGGCGACGCTCCCTGAACGCGCCCGATCAGCCGCGCAGCGCCGCCATTGCCGCGGCGTGCAGCTCCGGCGTCGCCGCAGCCAATATATCGCCGCCCTTCTCCGCCGGGGCCCCTTCGAAAGTGGTGACGACGCCGCCGGCCTTCTCGATGATCGGGATCAGCGCGACGATGTCGTAGGGCTTCAGGCCCGGATCGGCGACGATGTCGACACAGCCCGCCGCCACCATGGCGAAGGCGTAGCAGTCGGTTCCGTAGCGGGCGAGTTGGACTTTCGTTTCGAACTGGTCGTAGCGCTTGCGCGCTTCGCCCTTGAAAAGCGCCGGCGTGGTCGTGAACAGCGTCGCTTGCGCGAGGTCGGTGGTCTTGCGGGTCGAGAGCCTGCGCGGGCCGCCCGGTCCTTCATAGTGCGAGCCGGAGGCGTTGGCATAGAACAGCTCGCCGGTGAAGGGCTGCGACATCATGCCGGCAACCGCGTCGCCGTCGGCGGTCAACCCGACCAGCGTTCCCCAGACCGGAAGGCCGGAAATGAAGGCGCGGGTGCCGTCGATCGGGTCGATCACCCAGACATGCCGGCTGGTGATGTTCTGGCTGCCATGTTCTTCGCCGAGAATGCCGTGCTCGGGATATTCGGCGGAGATCAGCGCCCGGATCGCGCGCTCGGCTTCGCGATCGGCCTCCGTGACTGGGTCGAAGCTTCCCGCCTCCTTGTTGGCGACCACCCCCTGGCTGCGGAAGCGCGGCAAGGTTTCCGCTGCGGCGGCATGCGCTATGCGCCGCATGAAATCGGTGCTGATATCCAAGTCGCTCTCCCCATCGCGGCTCTTGCCAGCCGCTCTTTCTCGCAGAACAGGCGCGCTGAATACCGGTCAGGCGCCCGCTTTATGTTGCCTTAATGCCACAACTGAACCGCCGAAGCGGAATTTCCACATCATATTGAATTAAAAAATCCAGCTGTCGAT
>NZ_RZSA01000232.1:0-7604 GCF_003998075.1 Mesorhizobium sp. M2A.F.Ca.ET.037.01.1.1
GGCAATTTGGCCAGCGTTTCGATGGTCGTGCCGGCGCGGGGATGTTCGTCTTTCGCGACGACGATTGCATCGCCTCTCCTTTGCGGGATGGTCACCGGCGTGATCTCCTTCGCCAGCCGGCCACTGGCCTGCGCGGCCACCGCCTTGTCCTGGCTGCGCACGGCGAAAGCGTCCTGGTCGGCCCGAGAGACGGAAAAGTCCTCGGCGACGTTCTCGCCGGTCTCCGGCATGGAATCGACGCCATATTGCCTCTTCATCAGCGGGTTGACGAAGCGCCAGCCGATGGTGGTGTCGTAGATTTCGGCATTGCGTGAGAAAGCTGCATCGGCCTTCGGCATGACGAAGGGGGCTCGGCTCATCGACTCGACGCCGCCGGCGACCATCAGCTCGGCCTCGCCAGCCTTGATGGCGCGCGCGGCGATGGTGACGGCATCCATGCCCGAACCGCAGAGGCGATTGACCGTCGAACCGGGAATGTCCTGGGGCAAGCCGGCAAGCAGCAGCGCCATGCGCGCGACATTGCGGTTGTCCTCGCCGGCCTGGTTGGCGCAGCCATAGACAACATCGTCGGTGGCGGCCCAGTCGAGACCCATGTTGCGCTCAACGAGCGCCCGCAACGGGATGGCGCCGAGATCGTCGGCTCGCACGGAGGACAACGCGCCGCCGAAGCGGCCGATGGGCGTGCGGATGTAATCGCAGATGAAGGCTTCAGCCATTTAAGCAGCTTTCCCTTTGGCGGTCCCTTGATGCGCCGCCTTGGTGCGGGCCTGCAGGTCGCGCAATGTCTTCAGCTCGAGTTCCGTCGGCGCCGGCGTCTCGTCAAGGGCCTCCGCGAACTTGACCGTCCAGCCACAAGTTTCCTGCACCTGCTCGCGGCTGATGCCCGGATGCAACGAGACGACGGTGAACTCCTTCGTCACCGGGTCCGGCCTCCAGATGGCGAGGTCGGTGATCAGAAGCGTCGGGCCGGCGGTGTCGATGCCGAGGCGCTTGCGGTGGTCGCCGCCTTCGCCATGGCCGAAGGAGGTGAAGAAGTCGATCTTCTCGACCATGCCGCGCTTCGACTGCGCCATGGTGATGTAGACTTGCTTTGACGAGGTGGCGATCTCCGGCGCGCCGCCGCCGCCGGGCAGGCGGGTCTTGGGATGCGCATAGTCGCCGATGACAGTTGTGTTGATGTTGCCGAATTTGTCGAGCTGGGCGGCGCCGAGGAAGCCGATCGAGATGCGGCCGCCCTGCAGCCAGTAGCGGAACATCTCCGGCACCGCGACGGTGGTGACCGCCGTCTCGCACAATTCGCCGTCGCCGATCGACAGCGGCAGCACGTCGGGCGCGGTGCCGATGGTGCCGCTCTCATAGATCAGCGTGATGTCGGGCGCATGGGTCAGCCGCGCGACGTTGCAGGCGGCCGACGGCGCGCCAATGCCTACGAAGCAGACATCGTCACTTTTCAAGGCGCGGCTGGCGGCGATCGTCATCATCTCGTTGGGGGTGAAACCCAGATTGTCAGCGTCGCTCATGCGGCTTTCCTCAGATGCTCGACGCGGCCGGCAAAGTCGTCGGCGCTGCTCTCGATAACGTTCTTCTGCATCCACGCCTGGAAGCGGTCGCGGTCGGCGGCGATCTCGTCCCATTCGAGATAGGCGGCGTTGTCGCGCTCGTAATAGCCATGCGTGTAGGAGGGATGCGAGCCGCCCGGCACAACGGAAATCGCCGCGATCGTCCAGCTTGGCAGCACGGTGAGGTTGGGATGCAGGTCATCGAAATTGTCGACCATTTCCTCGTCACGACCGCGCGCTTGGCCGCTAGGACCGCCTCCTTCTGGATGCCGATGATACCTTCGACCAGCACATTGCCCTTGCGGTCCGCCTTTTGCGCATGGATGAAGGTGACGTCCGGCCTTATCGCCGGGACGGCGGCCAGCGCCTCCCCGGTGAAGGGGCAGGTGACCGATCTAATGTTGGGGTTGACCGAAGCGAGGCCGGCGCCGCGATAGCCGCGGAACACCGCGCAGGGCAGGCCGGCGGCGCCCGCCTCATAGGCGTTGGCCATGCCGGCATGGCTGTGCTCCTCGACTTCGATGGCGCGCGGAAAGCCGTTCTCGATGGCATCGCGGGCGCGTCGCAACAGGCCGACGCCGGGATTGCCGACATAGGAAAAGACGATCTTCCTCGCCATGCCCATGCCGATCATCTGGTCATAGATCAGGTCGGGCGTCATGCGGATCAGCGTCAGGTCGCGAAAGCCCTGGCGGATCGCTTCATGCGCGGCGGCGGTGGGGATCAGATGGGTGAAGCCCTCGAAGGCGACGGTGTCGCCGTCGTGCAGGTTATCCGCGACCGCCTCTTTCAGCGGCAGGAACTTGACCATCTCCAGGCTCCGTGATTGAAAAGTTCGCATTGCGAACATATGTTTTATATGAGATACTTTTAGCTCCAAAGTTTGCCTGGAGTCAACGCTGGCCTGGAGAGGTTCGTGGAAGAGGAATCCATTTCACGCGACCATGTCGGCTCGCTGGAACGCGGCTTGGCGGTGATGGAAATCCTCGCGCGCCATCCGGCCGGCATGACGCTGACGGAGATGGCCGAGGAGGCGGATCTCACCCGCGCGGGGGCCCGCCGCTTCCTGCTGACATTGGTCGCGACGGGCTATGCGACCCAGTCCGGCCGGCTGTTCTCGCTGTCGCCGCGTCTCTTGACCGTCGCGCGGACCTGGCTCGGCGGCGCATCGCTCTGGACCTTCGCGGCGCCGGTCATGCGCGAGGTAGCGGGGAAATTCGGCGAGGCCTGCAACGCGGCAGTGCTGTCGGGCGAGGACGTCGTCTATGTCGCGCGCATCCCCGGACGGCGAATCCTGAGCGTCGCGCTCGATGTCGGCACGAGGTTGCCGGCCTATTGTACGTCGATGGGGCGCGTGCTGCTTTCCGGCCTGCCGGCGGATGAGTTGAAGGCCTTCCTCGCTGACGCGACCATCGAACGGCGCACGCCGAAGACGATCACCGGCCGCGCCGCGCTCGGCAAGGCCATTGACAGAGCGAGGGTCGATGGCTTCGCCATCGTCGACGAGGAGCTGGAGCTCGGCCTGCGCTCGATCGCTGTTCCGATCGTCGACCGCGCCGGCCGCACCGTGGCCGCCATCAATGTCTCGACGCAGTCGGCGCGTTTCTCGGTCGAGGCGATGGAGCGCGACATCTTGCCGGTGTTGCGGACGGCCAAGCAGCGGGTGGAGGAGTTCTTCTTCGTTTGAGCAGCAACGGCAACCGCCCGAAGTGAGCGCTGCCCGCTCATCCGCGACGATGGTTCTCCGACGATCGGTGAGTGCTCAATGTCTGCTTGAGCGTTCCGCCATATAACGGGCTGGCGAGACGCCGAGCGCCTTTCGAAACATTGTGACAAAGCTGCTGACGTTCTCGTACCCAAGGTCGCCAGCAACCTGTTTCACCGACGCGCCGCTCGCCAACCACTGCACCGAGAGGATAATGCTCAACTGCTGTCGCCAACGACCGAAGCTCATGCCGGTCTCGGCGGCGATTACGCGCTCGAGCGAGCGAACACTGAGTCCAGAACGTTTTGCCCACGATTCGAGAGTTCCGCGGTCAGCTGGATCCGTTATCATGTCCTGGAAGATCGAACGAAGCCGAGGATCGGTTGGCATTGGCAGGTGAAGGTTGCCGAGCGGCGCTGTCGAAACCTCATGCAGCAGCAAGGCCGCAACTCCCGATTCTACTCCGTCCGCCTCATGATCTGCTGGGAACTGCGCGCTTCGGACAATTAGCTCGCGCAACAGCGGACTGACGGTAATCGTGCAGCACGTCGTGGGCAGCTTCGCGCCTGCCGCCGGCTGGACGAAGGCCGCATAGCTGTCGATGTTCCCGGAGGCTGCGATCCGATGCACCATCCCGCCCGGAACCCAAAGCGCGCACTGCGGGGGCACGATCCAGATGCCGCCCTCGACTTCACAACGAAAGACGCCAGAGAGTCCCAAGAGCAGCTCCGACTTCCGGTGGGAGTGATGGTCCAGCTCTAAGCCCTCGGTGACCATCTCGACGCCGACCGTGACGACGTCTCGGCGCGCCTCTTCGACCGTGGGCATGAGCTCAGCCAAGTCATTCCATTGACGCAGGATCGGCAAAGGGTCGCGCTCCAGGAAATTGGCACAATATCAATACATATTGGCCAAGTTTCGCGTTTCCGTCAACCTTACCCTCAGATAATGTCCGACGCGGTGGCGATGGATGCTGAAGGGGACGCTGAGATGAACGAAATGCCGTGAGCCCGTGGGCTCATCGACACACCTCTAGCCTGCTTGAAAGCAGGCTCGTCCCAGGCTCGCTCATCGTCGCGGACAACACGACTTACTGCCCGGATTACGAAGCTTACGTTCGCGAACCAGCCAATGGCTACCTCTCGGTTCCGTTCGCCGACGACGTCGAGCGGATAGAAAGCATCGCAGTCGCAAACGGCTGCTTTTGATCCTGCCTAGACTAAACAAATAAAGCTTAGCTGAAAGATAAACATGACTTCAACTTCCGAAGAGACCACAGTTATCATTGTTGGAGCCGGTGTGTCCGGTCTGACGTTGGCGTCCTTCCTGCGGACCTCCGGCGTGGCCTGCGTTGTCCTGGAGCGGATCGATCGGGCCCGCGTCGAAGTCCGGCAGCGTGCCGGCGTCGTTGATGCACGCGCCGTGCGCATGTTCGAGCAATGGGGATTAGCGGACAAGCTCCTCGCCGGCCCGCTTGCCCAGACCATTGATTATCGCGTCAACGGCGTTGGTCGCATTTTCGAGACCATCGAAGACGACGGCAGCCCGGGTCGATTCTGCACCCAGCAAATGCTCGTCAATAACCTGTTGCGCGAACTGATCGATGTCATGGCGGGTGACATCCGCTTCAGCGTCACCGACGTGTCGATCCAAAATGACGAGGACCGGCGTCCACGGGTCAGCTATTCAGATGCCGCGGGCGCTCACGAGTTCGTCTGCGATTACATCATTGGGTGCGACGCCGAGCACGGTGTCAGCCGGGCATCGATCCCAGATGGTGTCTTGACGAAGTACAGCCATGACTTCGGTTATGCGTGGTTGGCGGCGCTCGTTGAGGCGCCTGTTACCGGCCATCCGATCATGGGCGTCAGCGACCACGGCTTTGTCGCGCAGCTTCCTCGCGGCCCCCACCGGAGCCGGTATTACCTGCAATGCGCGCTTAGCGATGGTCCGGCAGACTGGCCGGATACGCGGATCTGGGATGAAATCCGGCTGCGTCTCTGCGACAACACGATCGAAAATGCCGTGGTCCATGACAAGGACTTCGTACCTATGCGATCGGTGGTCTATGCGCCGATGCAATATCGGAATCTTTTCCTCGTCGGCGATGCCGCCCACCTCTTGCCGCCCACGGGCGCCAAGGGAATGAATCTGGCTCTATACGATGTGGATGTGCTCGCCCAGGCGCTGGTGCGTGCGGCGCGCGATCACGACAGAGCGGCGCTGGACGCCTACTCAAGCACGGTCCTGCCGCACATCTGGAAGTACCAGGAGTTCAGTGCCTGGATGACCGATACGATGCATGACGCTGGCGATCCAACGCAAAACGGTACGTTTCGCCAGATGGCCGCACGCGCTTGTCTCGATAACTTGTTCGACTCCCCGACCGCAGCTCGTTTGCACAGCGAATACCAGCGGGGGCTGAATTAATGCCAGCTATGACGAAGAAAGTGGCTCTGGTGATGGGCGGCGCGAGTGGCATCGGCCTGGCCATCGCCGAGCGGTTGGCGAAGGAGGGCGCCTTGGTCTTCCTGACCGGCCGTCGCGTTGTTGATGTCGAAGCCGCAGTCGCCCAAATTGGCCCCGCCGCGCGCAGTGTGGTGGCCGACGCGAGCAACCCCGCGGATATTGAACGGGTCATCGCGACAGTCGGGGCGCAGGGCGGTCAAATCGATGCGCTGGTCTACAACGCCGGCATCATGGAACCGGCGGACCTGGAAGAGAGCATACCGGAGCATTTCGACCGCCACTTCGCGGTGAACGTGCGCGGCGCCCTTCTCACCATGCGGGCAGCGGCGCCGCGCATGGCTGCCGGGGGCTCGGCGCTGTTCTTGGGGTCGGTCGCCGACGTCAAAGGGGCGACGCCCTATGGAACATATGCCGCAACCAAGGCGGCTCTGCGCTCCTATGTGCGCAGCTGGACTGGCGAACTCGCGCCGCGCGGCGTACACGTGAACATCCTGAGCGCCGGCCCAACGGACACCGCCATGATGGCATCGATCCCAGACGAAATGCGCGACGGGATCGTCAGCCAGATACCGCTGGCCCGCATGGGCCGCGTGGAAGAAGCCGCGGCGGCGGCGTGGTTTCTACTCAGCGACGAAGCAAGCTTCATAACCGGCGCCGAGCTATACGTCGACGGCGGCATGGCTCAGGTGTGACGGGTGCGGGGCGAAGCAGCCGGCAACCGACGAGCGCCTGATGATCCGCCTTTGCCCCCGGATGAGTTGGCTGGCTTAGTTCTGCCCATGTAGGAAGAACTCGATCGGCACCACCAGTTCGAGACGGTCGCCAGGCACCTCTGCAGGCGGTTTGGGCAGGGGCTGGGCGCGCTGGATCAACGCCAAAGTCTCTTCGTCGAGGAGGTCATGGCCCGGAGGTCTGCTCGATCCTCGCCACGAGCACCTACCGCTGCGATCCATCGTGAAGCGAACATAGGATACGCCTTGCTGGCGGCGGTACTGTGCAAGAGCCGGATAACGCTTGAACTCCTCCAATCGGTCGAGAACGAGCTCCTACCACGTCGGCATCGCATTCGACAGCGAGGCAGAAGACGCCTGTGGCGCGGGAGCGGCCGGTACCGAGGACGACAGCGCGGGGAAAGCCGGCGGGGCGGTTGTGGCGGTCGCGGGCGGACGATCGACCGGCGGAGCCTCCTGCCGCTGCGCAACCTGACGACGTGGCACGATGCGGATCCTCGGGACAAGCCCGAGGATGAGGCGTTGGTCGTCGCCGATAAGCCCATACGCGATTGCCCCGGTATAGTGACCGGAAGAAGGACCTAGCCGTTGACGCGTCATTTCATATCCGCTAATGAACAGGATTATACAGGTTCATTGAACAGGTATCCATATGGCCCGTCGCGCTATGCAGCTCTCTCCCGGCACGGGCAAGCCCGAGCAGATCGCGACGGTTCTGGAGCATGAGATACGCTCCGGCCTGCTCGGCTTCGGCGACCGGCTGCAGAGCGAAAACGAGCTCGTGCAGCGCTTCTCGGTCAGCCGCAACACGGTCCGCAAGGGGCTTGAGGAACTGTCGAGCCGCGGGCTGATCACCACCAAGGTCGGCATCGGTTCCTTCGTCACCTTCGACGGCATGCCGGTCGACGACGCGATCGGCTGGTCGCGCGCGCTGGCCAATGCCGGCGCCAATGCCGAGACCCGCACCTTGCGGCTCGAGATCATCGAGGACGCGGAACTGGCGGCCAGGCTCGGCGTCGAGAGCCCATCCTTCATCGCCGTCGACCGCGCACGCACCAATGCCGATGACGGCCATGCCATCTCGATCGAGCGCAGCCGGCTGCCGCTGTCGCCCGAGTTGGAAGACATACCCCTGCGGGG
>NZ_RZSA01000233.1:0-7597 GCF_003998075.1 Mesorhizobium sp. M2A.F.Ca.ET.037.01.1.1
AAGTGGGGTGATGGAACGAGAACGCTACTTCTACGTTCAAACCGATCGGTCGCTCGCTCGAGCCCGTTGCGGGTGAGGAAAGAGCTGCCGAGGCTCAACAAGCTCGGGAGGTTTTTGATGGAACGTCGGTTGTTTCTGACTGGAATGCTTGGCGTTGCGGGGGCGGCGGCACTTGCCAGCCTGGCCGGACCCGGCAAGGCTGTTGCCGGCATTCCCGGTGGCAACGGGATCCTGGACGAACTCGACAAGCCGGACAACGCGGTCCTCGAAGGCGAGGATCCGGCCGAAGTGGAGCTGGTTTCCCACCGGCGTTACCATCACGGCGATTGGTACTGGCGCCGCCGCAGGCGC
This sequence comes from Mesorhizobium sp. M2A.F.Ca.ET.037.01.1.1, assembly GCF_003998075.1. Taxonomy (NCBI): domain Bacteria; kingdom Pseudomonadati; phylum Pseudomonadota; class Alphaproteobacteria; order Hyphomicrobiales; family Phyllobacteriaceae; genus Mesorhizobium; species Mesorhizobium sp. M2A.F.Ca.ET.037.01.1.1. Next base: position 352 of record NZ_RZSA01000233.1, read on the forward strand.
CGCCGTCGGCGCGGCTGGAGACATGTCTGCCGCCGCTACTGGCGTCATGGCCGCTGGCGCCGCCGCTGCTGGCGCGAGCGCTACTGGATCAACATCTGGCTGTAGTTCAGGCGCCGGTTGAACGTTGGATGTCAAGCGTTGGGTCTTGCATGGTCACGCAAGACCCAACGCCGTTGCAAAGACAATGTGGTTGCAAGACAATGTGCCGGGGCCGTTCCGGCGGCGAGCCAACACGATTTCATTTCAGGCGGGGGACTGAAGCGGGTAGCGACCCCGACGTTCAACTGGGAGCTAGCCCTTCAGCGACCTGGGGGATCGCCGAGATCATGGCCGGCTAGGAAGAAACGGTCTCCCGCATCACTCGCCGTTACGTCGGTCGCGGCGCCGCGTTTCAAGAGCGAGTCCGAAAGCCGAACGAGCCGAGGAGACTGAAGTGAGAGTAACGGCCTGATGCGGTCCTTGCGGATGAGGCAGCATGACTACCAGCTAGACGGCCGTTGCGTCTACTGCCGAGTAAATTTAGATAGCTTACCTCCCGACGACAGAACAGATGAGCATGTAGTTCCTCTCTCGCTTAACGGGACGTTGGTAATCCGAGATGGCGCATGTAAAGAATGTGGCTGCCGGGTACATGTAGATCGGAATCTTGCCCTGCGACGTCTCTGAGAGAGAGTTAACCGTCCAGAAACCTGCTGCTTGTTGCAGCTGGGGCATTTCCCTACACGATATGGAATTTATCGGCCCCTCTTGATGCCCGGTGCAAGTAAACACCCCCACCTCGCCGCAATACCGGCATCTGGCACTCACTGCCGCCGGCTTGAGTCTGAGTCCACTAACATCGCCACCTCTCAAGGCCGATGATAATCTCTGCATCAGAAGTAGAACCCCGCCATTTCATTCCCCCGCTGAAACTAGTCGGGAGGTGGTCTCAAACGCAAGTCGGTCTTCATTGGCTTAGAATTGGGCGATGGAGCCGGAATCAGAACCGCTAAGGAACCGAACGCGAACCAATTATGTAAAACCGAGTGTAAACCGGCATTTCGGCGCCGTTTGAGAATCTGGCTCGGCACCTTGCGCCACAAGCTGGAGCGGGTAGCGGGAATCGAACCCGCGCGTTCAGCTTGGGAAGCTGACAGGCTACCATTACATCATACCCGCGCGAGCCCTCGTTACCATGATGGCGCCGCCTCAAGCAATCGGCAAAACGGAGCCGGTGGCTCCATTGCTTGATGCCTTTCCGCGGAATGCGTATCTCTGATACCGCGCCGCCGAATCAGGCGGCTCGAACCGGAGGATGGCCTTGTCCGCACTGACGCGCTTTCTTGGCGACACGCCGCTCAGGGTGTTCCTGAAGCTGCTCGTGGTCTCCTTCCTCGTCGGCCTCGTCATGCATGCCTTCGGCTGGTCGCCGATGGACGTCTTCTATGGCATCCGCCAGTTCTTCGTGGATTTGTGGAATCTCGGCTTCCACGCCGTCGACCGCTTCCTCGGCTATATCCTGCTCGGCGCCGCGATCGTCGTTCCTGTGTTCATCCTGCTTCGGATCGCCAGCTACAGGAAGTAGCCGAGCGTCCCATCACGCATATCGGGAGGCAGCTTCGAACAATATGGCGTGGCGCGCGGCGAGCGCCGGCACATCGGTCGAGTAGCCGCCTCCGATGACGCCGCACAGCGGAACGTCGTGACTACGGAAATGGCCGATGACCATGTCTTCGCGGGCGCGGAGGCCATCGTCGCTCAGCGCCAGCCGGCCGAGCCTGTCCTCGGCATGCACATCCACGCCGGCATTGTAGAAGACGATGTCCCAATGCCTTTGCCCGGATAGTTCCGGCAGGATGGCGGCGAGCCGGTCGACATAAGCGTCGTCGCCGGTGCCGTCCGGCAAGGCGATGTCGAGGTCGGAAGCGATCTTGCGCAACGGGTAGTTGCGCTCGCCATGCATGGAAAAGGTGAAGGCGCGAGGCTCGTCCTTGAGAATGTCCGCCGTGCCGTCGCCCTGATGCACGTCGAGATCGACAATCAGCACGTTTTCGACCGCGCCTTCGGCCAGCAGCGCCAGCGCGGCGACGGCGACATCATTGAAAGTGCAGAAGCCGGCGCCTTGCGCCCGCCTGGCGTGATGGCTGCCGCCGGCGGCGTTGCAGGCAATGCCGTGTTTAAGCGCCAGCCTGGCCGCCAGCACGGTGCCGGCCGTGGCGAGCTGAGCCCTCAGCGACACGCGCGGGCCGACCGGAAAGCCGATCTCGCGCTCTATCGTCTGCGGCACCTGGCAGGCGATCACCTGGTCGACATAGTCAGCTGCGTGGGCAAGCTTCAGCCATGGCGCCGGCGCCGGTTCCGGCATCGAGAGCGCTTCCGGCACCGCCAGCCCGCGCATGCGCAAGGCCTCCATCAAAAGCGGATATTTGCTCATCGGAAAGCGATGGTTGACGGCGAAGCCGGCGTCATAGTCGGGGTGATGGACGATCTGTAGCGGCATGGATCGGGAGGCCTGAGCCAGGTCTGAAATTCGGTTGTCAGCCCGGCGGATGATGGTTGCATGAGGCAGGCAAACTGGGGCACATCGGGTCCTCGATCAAGCCGCAAGCAAACAGGCAGCAATCCCCTTGGACGCGACCGAAGCCAATATCAGGTCCTTCGCCGTCACCAATCGCTCGGTGCTGGCGATCGCCGTGCCGATGACGCTTGCCTATCTGACGACGCCGCTGCTCGGCATCGTCGACACGGCGGTGGTCGGCCAGTTCGGCGACGCGGCCCTGCTCGGCGGCCTGGCGGCGGGATCGCTGGTCTTCGACGTCGTCTTCACCACCTTCAACTTCCTGCGCTCCGGCACCACCGGCCTCGTCGCTCAGGCCTTCGGGGGCGGCGATGCGCTGGAAGAGCAGGCGGTGCTGTGGCGCGCCGTGCTGATCGCGGTCGTCGCGGGCGTCATCCTTGCGGCACTCGCGCCGCTCTTTGCCGTCGCCGGCCAATGGTTCATGGGCGCCGAGCCGCGCGTGAGCGCGGCCATGTCGGTCTATATCCGCATCAGGCTGCTCGCAGCCCCCTTCTCGCTGATCAACTACGCCATACTGGGCTACGTCCTGGGGCGCGGCGAGGGCGGGCTCGGACTGATGCTGCAGGCGGTGCTCAACGGCATCAACATCGTGCTCTGCTTCCTGCTCGGCCTCGAGCTCGGCTGGGGCGTCGCCGGCGTCGCCTGGGCGACGGTCACCGGCGAGTTCCTGGCCATGCTGCTCGGTCTTGCCATCGTGCTCAACCGCTTCCGCATGCTGGAGCGACCGTCACGTCGCCGCATCCTCGATTTGCCGGCCTACCGGCGCATGCTGTCGCTCAACCGCGACATCATGATCCGCTCCTTCTCGCTGCTTGCCGCCTTCGCGCTGTTCACCAGGCAGGGCGCGCAATTCGGCACGGTGACGCTTGCCGCCAACGCCGTGCTGATGAACTTCTTCCTGATCGCCGGCTATTTCCTCGATGGTTTCGCTACGGCCGCCGAGCAGTTGGCCGGCCGCGCCATCGGCGCGCAGGCGCCTGCTCCCTTCCGGCAGGCCGTGCGGCTGACGCTGATCTGGGGTTTTGGCCTCGCGGCCGGCGCCAGCCTTATCCTGCTGACCGCTGGCGCTGGTCTGGTGGCTCTGGTCACGACCTCGCCGGAAGTCCGCGAAGTCGCCGACATTTATCTGCCATGGGCGGCCTTCACGGCGCTGAGCGGCGTGCTGGCCTTCCAGATGGACGGCGTCTTCATCGGCGCCACCTGGTCGCGCGACATGCGCAACATGATGCTGTTGTCGTTCCTCGCCTTCAGCGCCGCGCTGATCACGCTGGCGCCGGCCTTCGGCAACAACGGGCTATGGGCGTCGCTGCATGTCTTCCTGCTGGTGCGCGGATTGAGCCTGCTCGCGGTGCTGAGGCTCAGGGTACGAACGGCGTTTTAGGCGCCGATTGTTCGGTTCCGGCCAGGCGCCGGTGTTCCTCAGCTCCAGAGGTCGGTCGAGAGGTATTTCAGCCCGGAGTCGCAAATCACGACGGCGATCGTCTTCCCCGATTGATCGCTGCGTAGGAGACGCAGCGCGGCGGCGACATTCGCTCCGGACGAGAAGCCGCCGAAGATACCTTCGCTGCGCGCCAGCAGGCGCGCGGTCTCGCGTGCCTCGTCGCCGGAAACCTGAAGATAGCCATCGACGGGCGCGTTTTTCAGAAACGGCAGGTCCGGCATGGCGTAGCCGCCGCCTTGAATGGGGTGTTCGGGTTGGGTGACCGTCTCGCCCGCGGCCGCCGCCGCGCCTTCGGGCTCGACGATGAAGCACTTGATCAGGGGATTGCGTTCCTTGAGCGCCCTCGCCACCCCGGCATAGGTGCCGCCCGAGCCGATGAAGTCTACGAATGCATCGACGGCGCCATGGCTGGCGTCCCAGATTTCCGGTCCGGTCCCGTGATAATGCGCAAGCCAGTTCCCGTCGCGGTGGAACTGATCGCCGCGAAATGCGCCTCTTTCCGCCGTCACCGCCTTGGTGGCCTGCTCGACAAGCGCCAGATCGCCACCCGAGACCTGCCCCGGCACCGATCCCGGCAGTTGGTCCACGAGGATCACTTCCGCGCCGAGCGCCGCCATCATGCGGGCGCGCTCTTCGGAGTTGCCCTTCGACATCACCGCGACGAAAGGGTAACCCCTGACGGCGCAGACGATCGCGAGGCCCGTGCCCATGTTTCCGGAGGTAAGCTCGACCACCGTTTGCCCCGGCTTGATTGCGCCGGACTTTTCGGCCTCCTCGATTATCCCAAGCGCCGCGCGATCCTTCTTGGAAAAGCCCGGATTAAGATATTCCAGCTTGGCGAGGATTTCGCCTTTGACGCCCGCTTGCGCCGTCAGCCTTTCGAGCCGGACCAATGGAGTTCGACCGATCGACTCTACGACGGAGTTCAGAACCTTAGCCATGGCTGTCCTCCCGATTTCGTGGGAGCTTATCAGAGTCATTTGGACCAGTCTGTGCAACCGGTATCGCGCAGTTCGCCAATAGATTTGAGCCGTTGCCGCTCCACGAACCGTGCCATGTCGGCCACGATGCGCCCGGGCAGCGCCGGGCCGGCATAGATCATGCCGGTGTAGAGCTGGACGAGGTCGGCGCCGGCGCGGATCTTCTCCAATGCGGCCTCGGCGGAGTCAACGCCACCGACACCGATGATCGCCATCTGCGGTCCGAGCAGTTTGCGCATGCGGGCCAGAACCGCGGTCGAACGCTCGAACAATGGTTTTCCCGAGAGGCCGCCGGTTTCATCCGCCACACCGCCGCTCCGCAATCCGGTCCGCGCCAGCGTCGTGTTGGAGACGATGACGCCGTCGATCTTCTTTTCGGCGACCTCGGCGGCGATATCTTCCAGCTCCGCCTCGACGAGGTCCGGCGCGATCTTGAGGAAGACCGGCGGCTGGGCAGGGGCTGCTGCACGCGCGGCCATCACCCGCGACAAGAGCTCGCCAAGCTGCTCGCGCGCCTGCATGTTGCGCAGGCCCGGCGTGTTGGGCGAGGAGATGTTGACGGTGAGATAACTCGCATAGGAGGCGAAGCGGGCGACGCCGCGCTCGTAATCGGCGATGCGGTCGGCGCTGTCCTTGTTGGCGCCGATGTTGACGCCGACGATGCCTGGCCGCCCCTTGCGCGCGGCAAGCCGCTTTTCCGCCGCCGCATGACCTTCATTGTTGAAGCCCAGCCGGTTGATCACCGCTTCATCCGCCGTTAGCCGGAAGATGCGCGGCTTCGGATTGCCGGGTTGCGGCAGCGGGGTGATGGTGCCGACCTCGGCGAAGCCGAAGCCAAGCCTAAGCAGCGCGTCCGGCACTTCGGCGTTCTTGTCGTAGCCGGCGGCCATGCCGAGCGGGTTCGGGAACTCGAGGCCACAAAGCCTGATCCTGAGCCGCGCGTCGCGCGGCGCGGCCGAGCCGACCGGCAGTCCGCAGCGCAGCGCGGCGATGGACATGCCATGCGCGGTTTCCGGATCAAAGGAGAAAAGCAGCTTCTGGCCGATCCGGTCGAGCACGCTCATTCGCCTTCCAGCGCCGGGAAGTCGTGGCCGCCGGCGCCGGGCGGCAGCGGCTTGACCCAAAGGACGGCATCGAGGTCGAGCGGGGCGTAGAGATGCGGGAACAGCGCGCCGCCGCGCGATACCTCGTATTTCAGCGCGTTCCCCAGCTTCTCCCCGTCGATGGCGACCAGCAGCAGGCCCGTCTGGCCGGCGAAATGCTTGGCCGCTGTCTCGCGCACCTGGGCAGCGGTGGAGAAATGGATGAAGCCGTCGGCGATGTCGATCGGCGCGCCAGTGAGGCGCCCGTTCTTCTCGGCTTCGCGCCAAAGCGCCTCGGGGGCGATCTTGTAGATAATCTGAGACATTCTCGCGCTATAGTCCGAACCGAAGGAGCGGGGAAGGCTTGAAGCTCGACTCTTCCCCATTTCCGGCGCAAACCTGTGATAGCCCGCCTTCACTGGCTCATGGAGGACGATATGCGTCTGCAGCACATCCTGATCCCCGCGGCGCTTTGCTCGTTGGTTGCCGCTTCCGCCTATTCCGAGGAGACCGACCACTACCGTCTGGAGAAGTCGGCCAACGGCTATGTCCGCATGGATGCAAGGACCGGCGCCATGTCGATCTGCGAGGAGCGCACCGGCCAGCTCGTCTGCAAGATGGCGGCGGACGAGCGCGCCGCCTACCAGGACGAGATCGACCGGCTGGACAATTCGGTCAAGGCCCTCGATGCGCGGGTCGCCAAGCTGGAGAATTCGCTCTCCGCCCGGCTGGAATCGCAACTGCCGAGCGAAGAGGATTTCAACAGGACCATGGGCTACATGGAACGCTTCTTCCGCACCTTCAAGGACATCGTCAAGGACATGGACAAGGAAGACGGCGACGGCGGCGGCAAGCTGAACCAGCAGAAGACCTGAGCCGGCGCGACCGGGCCGCCCCTGGGGAAAACTCCGCGCGCGGCCTTTGCCGCTTGAAAAAGCGCCGCGCCGCCGCATAATCATTCCGGTCCCCGCAAGAAGCACGAAAATGATGATGGGATCGGGGGAGGAATATTTGCCGTCGGGCCACACTTTCGTCATTGCCGACGATCACCCGCTTTTTCGCGGCGCCTTGAAGGAGGCGCTGGCCGGCGTCGGCGACGTTGCCGCCATCCATGAGGCCGGGGATTTCGAAAGCGCCAAGGCTCTGGTGCTGGCCAATGAGGATATCGACATGGTGCTGCTCGACC